>JANTGQ010000085.1 GCA_024762845.1 Nitratifractor sp.
AGGGGCATGAGTACTGCTGGGCAGACAGCACAATCGATGCTAATGGTAACCCATCTGTGAATATCTGGCCATGTATTGTGGGTCCAAAATTTGTACCAATAAAAAATGTAGAGAAGTAGGGGAGAGAATGAAGAAGTTTTTACCGATTATCGTTGTTGCAGCACTTTTGGCAGCAGCTGGATATTTTTTGCTTTTAAGCGATAGTGGAAGTAGCCGAGCTAAAGCAGCAGAGAAGATAGTTCTAAGCGATTTTGACAAAAAGAGACCATGTGGTGTCTTGCCGCCATTTATCTATAAGATGGGTGTAAAAAGACCAGTTATCGATTTGAGCCAGATGGAATATAAAGGTGTTGTATTTCGCTATGGAGCGCAGTTAAAAAGGGTAATCCATAAAAAGAGTTGGGAGCGTTTTGATGCCCTGGGTACCTATAGTATCGACAAGAGTGGTAATATCTACTTAACGCCAAATCCTTTTATCAGTATAACACCTGCTACATTTAACCTGCAAAAAGCTATCTATAAGATGGATGGGAGGAGTGGAGAGTTGGAGCGCTGGATGGTATTTGACGACATTGCTCCAAGTGCCAATAACCCCTATGGAATGATATCGGTACTCTATGACTGCAAAGATGGAACACTTTGGGCAAGTGCAATTGATAAGAGTGGCTTTAAGGGAAGCAGAGGACGCATATACCACATTGACCCAAACAAGAAGGAGGTAATTGAACGTATCGAAAATTTTGATGCACTTACCCTTGCATGGCTTTATGAGGAGAAAAATCGTTACCTCTTGATGGGAAGCGCATTGGATAACGGAGTCTATGCCGTTGGTTTTAAGGGTTCAAAGCTGAGCCAAAAACCAGCAAAACTCTTTGAGCTGCCTAACCCCAAGCTGCATGTGCGTAAAATTAAAGTTGTTGGAAAAAACACTCTTTACCTCGAAGCGATTAAGTTTAGCTACTCTCTCATTGCAGAGACGAATAAAAAGCAGCGCGTACACTATCGCGCAAAGTACGAGAGTAAAACGCATAAGTGGAGTGTAGAAGAGATAAAGCAGTAAAAAATAGCTAAAAATTGTGCTATAATTATGCATTAAAAACTACAAGAATCCTACTAGGTAGGTTTCTTATATAAAAGGAATAGAATGAATATAACAAAACCACTATTAGTTGCCCTGGCGTTAGCGTTACCAATAGCTGTAAGTGCAGAAGCTGCGAAAGATGCTGTCAAAAAAGAAGTTGCAAAAAAAGAGCCGGCAAAAAAAGAGGTCAATAAAGAAGCCGTTGAGGCAGCTGGTAAACTGTTTGCATCTATGAATTTAAAAGATGTCTATAAGAAGATTGTTGATGCGTCAACGGCTAGCCTTGTCCAAAGAGAGCCAAAACTAGAGAGTGTAAAAGATAAGATTTCGGCGTTCTACAACAAGCATATCGGTTGGGATGCAGTAAAAGATGATATGGCAAAGATTTACGCAAAATACTATACTGCTGCGGATTTGGAAGAGTTGGCAAAATTCTACAATACAGATTTAGGAAAGAAGACATTAGCTATGTTGCCAAAAATTTCACAAGAGGGTCGTGCGTTAGGAATGAAAAAAGTAATGAGTCACCAAGATGAGTTGCAAAAAATAGTACAAAAAGCATTAGCTCCAAAAGAGGAGAAGAAAGCAGAAGCTAAAAAAGAGAGTAAAAAGTAACTCTCCCTACCTTTTTAGAGAGTGCGTAGCTACGCTCTTTCTAATATAATACCTCTTTGTTTCCACTTTATTTAAATGTATTACAAGCGTTAAGGTCTCCAGTTGTGAAACCACGCTTAAACCAAGTTACCCTCTGTGCTGAACTTCCGTGTGTAAAGGCATCTGGCACAACATAACCTTGCGCCTCTTTTTGTAGTGTGTCGTCACCTATTGAGCTTGCTGCGTTGAGCGCTTCGCTAATGTCACCAGGCTCTAGAACATGGAACCTCTTTTGTGCATAGTGTGCCCACACACCACTATAGCAGTCTGCTTGCAGCTCTACACGTACCTGTATTGCGTTTGCCCGTTTGCTCTGCCCACCAAAACGCTGTTGTAGTTGTTGTACTTTCGAGAGTGTACCCTGGATATTTTGAATATGGTGACCAATTTCGTGTGCTAATACATACGCTTGTGCAAAATCGCCGGGCGCATTGTGCCTTTTGGCAAGTTCGTCGTAAAAGCCTAAGTCGAGGTAAACCTTTTGGTCTGCAGGGCAGTAGAATGGACCCATTTGTGCCTGTGCACTACCGCAACCACTACGGGTAGAGCCCCTGTAGAGAACAAGCGTTGGTTTTTTATAGCGTATTCCATGTTTTGCTAAAATATCGCTCCAGACTATTTCTGTACTGGCGAGAACTTTTTTGATAAAGACAGCCTCTTTCTCATCTTGGACTTTATTAACAGGAGTCTGCGAAGCCCCACCACCAAGTAGTCCAAGCGGGTTAAAACCGCTGAAGTATGCAAATGCTCCAAGTGCAATAATCGCCCAACCAAACTTGGTTTTTAGAAGCATTCTGATTATTGGTAGAAAAAACATAATACCACGAAGCGACACACCACGCCCAACGCTACCACCCATTGCACGTCTGTCGTCTACATTCGAGCTCTCTTTAAAGTCTTTTAAATCCATAGTGACCCTTTTTTAGTTACGATTATAGCAAAAAAAGTTATGCAACTATATAAAATGGTCAGGAGTCTGATAGGAAATTTATTGCACCAATAAGAAGAGGAGCAGATAGCAAAAGTGTGCTATCTATGAAGAAACTCTACATTTGTTCTTCTGCCCCTTCCGTCTATATAACGATTATATGTTGTTACTTTTATACGACTTTGTCCATATTTTCTTATAACCATACGTCGTTTTACATACCCTTGGTTCCAGTAAACAACAATTTTTCTACGATTTATGACTTGAGCGTTTGCCACTCCCCAGTCGCAGTCGTTTGGATGGCATTTGCCCCAGGCATGTACTTTTACGGTTCTGCCAACTTTGTAGATTTTGAGCTTTGTTAAGCTTCGTGTATTAGTGGCACCATGCCATAGGCCTGTTAGGCTAAAGAGTGGACGAAAGCCAGCTGTAGAACACTTGACGTGTCTGCCGACACTGCGGCATACATAGCCCCTTGGTACTCTTTTCATAACTGAAACCTCAGTACCATAAGCCAAGTATTTACAGAAAATTGTTGGTTTGCCAGCGAGATTTTTAACCTCTGCTCTTTGTAGGGAACCAACTTGCGGTGTCTGCCACCATCCTGCAGGAAGAGGTGTGGTAATAGCTGTTCTTACCTTTGGTTTTGGGCAGTATATATCTATTGCTGCAGCGTGCGTAAGTGAGGTAAATATCACTACTCCAAAAATTGTCAAGATGACATTTTGTATCCATTTCATTGGTAATCCTTTGTTTTTATTGATATTACCGCAGCAAGTAAATACCTCAGTCTTTGATGTGATGATTTTGTGCATAATCAAGTCAGATTTTTGAAGGACTCGCCAAAGCGAATTCAAAAAAATCTAACACATAGTATGTGTAAAAACATTGCACCCTTCGGAAAGATCGTAATTGGGCGACCTGCGGGCAGTCCTTTAAATATCCCTACCCGCATCTTACCTATTCAAAGTTTGAGGTATTACTTGGTGCGGTAATAATATATTATACTAGAAACTTGTGTCACAAAGTGTAATAATCCATAAAGAATAAATAATTATGCAAGAATTATATTATGATAATTGATATATAGTGATAACCAAAATTTAATCTTATTGCTCTATAATTAAGAGAAAAACCAAAGAGCAATAATGCAAAGAGTGATGATAGAGAAGATAAAGCAAGAGATAGCAAAAGCGGTAATCGGACACGAAGAGTTGGTGGATGCGATGATTATTGCGCTTTTATGTGAGGGGCATATACTTGTAGAGGGGGTGCCCGGAGTTGCTAAAACAACAGCTGTCAATGCTTTGGCAAAGACGCTTGGATTTGACTTTAAAAGAGTGCAGTTTACACCAGACCTATTGCCAAGCGATATTATCGGAAATGAGATACTGGACCTTAAAAGTAACGAGTATAAAATTAAACATGGACCAATCTTTACCAATCTCCTCTTGGCAGATGAGATTAACCGAAGTTCGCCTAAGGTGCAGTCTGCCCTGCTAGAGGCGATGGCTGAGTCGCAAGTAACAATTGGGGAGGAGAGCTTTAAGCTTCAAAAGCCCTTTATGGTGCTCGCAACTGCCAACCCGATTGACCAAGAGGGAACCTATGAGCTGCCCGAAGCTTCGCTAGATAGATTTTTGCTTAAGGTAAATGTGGGCTACAATACTCCTGATGAAGAGCTGAAAATTATGGAGCTCAGTGGCGATAAGAAGTTTTTAGAGCCACAGCAGGTTTTAGACTATAAAGGGTTAGAAGAGCTGCAAGAGGAGCTAGAAGCCGTGCATATCGATGATGCACTCAAAAAGTATATCGTGCAGATTATCGAGGCAACAAGAGAGCCACAAAATAGCGGTTTAGAGGAGTTGGCAGAGTATATAGAGTTTGGTGTAAGCCCACGTGGAACAATAGCAACATATAGAGCAAGCAAAGCCCAAGCACTCTTAGCTGGTAGAGACTTTGTAACCCCTGCAGATATTGCCAAAAGTCTCTATTTAACCTTACCACACCGTATAAAGCTAAGCTACCAAGCGCTTATAGATGGTATAGATAGTCGTAAGATTTTAGAGAAAATCCTTATAGAGATACCTGCACCTTAAATGAAAAAATTAATTCTGCTCGAGACAAAGCGAAAGTTTTTTACCAATAGGGTAGGGGCACACACAACTGCATTTAGTGGCTCTGGTGTTGAATTTAAAGATATTATTCACTACGATAGTTCGCAAAGCGTGCGTAACATTAACTGGAAAAAGAGCACCAAAGAGGCAGTAGTCTCCAACAGCTACTACGATGAGAGAGAGCTCAGTATCGCAATTGTATATCTAAACAGTGGCTCGATGCGATTTGCCAATAAAGCCGAAAAAGCGATTGAAGCAGTAACAGCTCTCAGCAGCGTAGCAATAGAGAGTAGAGAGTCATTGACGACACTCTTTTTTAATTCGAAGCAGAGTGCCTTTTATCCACCTACAAAAAAGCGAACTGCGGTGGATATAAACTATAGCCATGCAAGCAGCAGTATATGTCAAGGAGAGATTGACATAAAACTATTGACACAAGAGATTTTGTATAGAATTAGAAAGAGATCGATACTCTTTATTATTGGGGACTTTTTGGAGTTGATTGATCTTTCTAAACTCTCCCACATCTACGAAACCTATGCAGTAGTAATACGCGCAAAAGAGGAGGAGGATTTAACTACTTCAAAAGCAGTTGAAGGAGATCTGAACATAGTTGACTTAAACAGTGACAAACAAGAGTTTTTAACTCTAAACAGAAAGAGTAAAAAAGTTTACAATAATTTGTTAAAAGAGCACGATAAAAGGCTTATAGAGGGATTTAGAAAGAGTCAAGTAATTTACACTAAAATTTACACAGAAGAGAATACAATAGATAAATTAGTTGAGTTGACACGATGAGTGAGATAAACGATATAGCACCAATTACCACAAGTCAATATGGAAGTTTGTTAGAGTTGCTTATCTACGTAATTGTTGCACTTTTACTTTTTATACTGTTCTATTTACTTGGAAAGTTTATGCGTTCGAAAAGAGAAGAACAACGCTGTGTATTTGATACTTTGAATTTAGAGAGTATTGACAAAGAGGAGCTTTACAACTTTACAATAATTGCAAAAAAGGCAAAGAGCTGCGAAGGGTTAGAGAGCCTTTTAGAGAAGCTTGAACCGTATAAATATAAGGCAGAAAGTGAAGCTATTAGCAAAGAGATAGCCAATGAAATTAGAGAGTATGTAGAAAAATGCAGAGTATAGAGTTTCTTTACCCGATAGCGTTTTTGCTGCTGCCGCTCTATCTGTTTTTGGTGTGGTTTGTTAAAAAGTACTACAGAAGAGTTGGCTTCTCTAATGTAAGGCTCTTAAAAAAAGCGCTGCATAAAAGTTTTGACTACTCCAAAATTCTGAAACTAGCTATTATTACTTTGTTGGCAAGCGCTTTAGCAACCCCAGTGACCAAGGAGAATATACAAGAGAAAAGCAAGAAGGGTTACGATATTTCGCTCCTTGTAGATGCGAGTAACTCTATGCAAGAGGAGCATCGCTTTACAATAGCCAAAGAGATTGTTTCCAACTTTATCAAAGAGCGAAAGAGTGATAATAT
>JANTGQ010000086.1 GCA_024762845.1 Nitratifractor sp.
GAGCGTCTTATCATCTATGCGAGCAATGGAGCGAACCCTATTGCTAGCAGATATTGAAGCGAGCTCTCTATTCGTTTTAATATCTACGATAAAGATACTTTTCCTTGATGCTATAGCAAATAAAGAGTTGTTTATCTTTTCTATGTGTCCTATACTATCCGAGAAACTTAAATTTTTTAATGGTTCATACTCGTTTATATTATCTATTTTTTTATATCCGGTATCGCAGTAGTTTAACTCTTCTCCTATCTCTACAAAGCCCCTAAGATTTGTAAAGCTTGGGTTTAACTCTTTCCATCTATTTTGCAAAGGTATGGCTAAATCTTTTAAGTTGATTATCTCTTTTTGATAGGGTGGGTTTACTCTATTGGCTATAATATCTAAAGTTTTAATAAGCTTATTTTTTTGCATCTGCGCTCTCTTTTGCTAACTCTTCTATTAGACTTGTACTCTTTACAAGGTCGATTAAATCATCTTTACTTAAATGTTTAGCTACTATTGCTAACCAATCAGGATTTGTAATAAACACTTTTGCTTTCTCTTTAAAATCTTTATAGTTTTGTATATCTAAATAGTTTTCTTTTAAATTGGCATCTTGGCTAAATGCTTTCTCCCAAGAGATTGGGTCGTTACTAAAGAGATAGCTTTCAAACTCCTCTTTGTTTGCAGGTAGGGTTTTTGCTATATTATCTTCTTTTATAGTTATTGTAGTCTCTTTCTTAATCTCTTTTAGTTGAATATAACTTTGTAGTATCTCTCTATTAAAAGGCTCTTTAAAAATATTATCTAAATCAAACGCAACTCTTGCGCTATTTACCTCTCTTAAAATAGTGTTAATTTTTTCTGTTAACTCTTTCTCTTTTTGGTTTTTAATATTCTGCTCTATCGAAGTACTAATTTTATTAGTTTCACTAAGAGAGTTTATATTTTCATCGTTGCACCACTGTTGTAATCTCTCAAACTCTAAAATGCTGTTTTTTAAGAAACGAAAAAGCTTAGGGGTAAAAAGCTCTAACATCGCTATTTTTGCTATAAGAACTTTGTCTGCTTGGCTATCGAATTTTTGGATTATCTTTAGCTTTGTTTTATAAAGACTTAAGGCTCTAATAATCTTTCTTGGATATGGTGGTATAGTTTTTATAAAAAGCTCTAAAAGTTTTTTATCAATCTTTTCTTTCTCTTCTTTTGTTATATCCTTTTTTGTATCAATATCAAAGAGATTTTTATATCTTTTAAGTATAAAGTCTTTAACATCAATATTATCATTTGGAGGTATTCTAAATGGTAGTTGTACTATCTTTTCTAAATACTCGCTTCCAGTTATTGGTGCTACAGCAGAGTGTTGCTCTGCATGTCTTGTATCAGCTTTATCCTCTTGCTGGTTTATATATATTAGTTGGTTGTTTTGTAGTCGATACTCTCTATAGTGGTGTTCTACACCACGCTCTACTACATCATCATCTATTGCTAAAACAAAGCTACATCCAGGAACATCTAAAAATAGTTTAATAGACTCTAGCATTTTAAGTGTATTCTCTGGCAGACATCTGTCTAGGTCGTCTATAAGAAAGAGAAATTTTACATTATTTAAAAAACTTAAACGCTCTATCCACTGTGGAATATGCAAATAGATACTCTCTAAGCGGTTATTAGTAAGCAAATCTTCGAGCATATTGTCGTAATTTATATTTTTTGCTACCTCTTGCGGATTAAAAAAAGAGGCAAGTTTTGTTAGTTGTGTTAAGTCGCCACCTGTAAGCTTTTTTATATCTGGAAACTCTTTAGGTGCCTGTAAACCCTGCTTTAGTGCCTGTAGTATCGTAACAGCCTGAGCGTATATTTTGTTAAATGCCGGTATATCTTTGTATTCGCCTAGAGTGCTAACAAGCGTTTGAAAGAGTGGAATAATAATATGCTCATCTTTCTCAAACCGCCACGCATTAAAAAAGATAGGCACTATAAGATGTTTGAGCTCTTTAATTACTAACTCTTCTTTTGTCTTTTTCCAGAGCACTCTGTTTTGCTCTTGTTGCTTCTCTATATGGTACTTAATACCCTTTAATCTATGCGTTTTTCCGCTACCCCACTCACCAAAAAGCCCAATAGTAAGTGGTTCTATAGTTTTATATCCATCACAATAATAACCTATTTCTTTTTGGGTATTAAAATATTTTTGCTCTGCTTCGCGCGCAGCATTATCGTGAATATCTTGTTTTTTTGCAACCGCATCAATTTCGGAGTTTGCTTCGTTAATTGCTTGGTAATAGTGTTCTCTTAACTCTTTTAACTCATTACACTCTTGTACGATACTCTCTATCTCATCAAAATGCTCGACAATAGTATCGGCTAACTCTTTTTCGTAGCTCTGCTCAAAAGCGATGGGGTATCCTTTTTTGTAAGAGTATTTGGATTAATTGTATCATATTTTGTATAACTCTATTATAATAGACATCGTCTGTTTATTTTATATTTAGGCACTATTTTTGTATTTGTTGAGGGGTAGTCAATAAAAAGATAAATCTAAAATAATTCCTATCTTAACCCTATATCAAGTCGCATCCCAAGTGCCTCTGCATATTTCATAAGTGTGGCAAGGTTTGGCATATAGTTATTGTTCAAACTTTCAAGCCTTGAGATATTTGACTTGGAGGTTCCAATCTTCTTTGCTATATCATCTTGTGTGAGCCCTTTCGCAATGCGTGTGGCTACCAATTGTTTTTTAATCGCAAAAAGAGGTTTGAGTGCATCATACTCTTTGCGTACCTCTTCGTTTAATAATGCCTTTTTTTTGAAGTCCGTAAATGTTGGTCTTTTAGTTGTTTGCATTGTCTATCTCCTTTTTACGCTTTAGAGCAATTTCAAGATCTCTTTTTGGAGTTTTTTGCTCTTTTTTTACAAAAGAGTGCAAGATAATAACCTTTTGTCCTCTTTGATAGCAATAGATACTTCTGCCTATACCCTCTTTAGCTTTTGCTCGCACTTCAAATAAGCCATCACTGAGGGGTTTTGTGTAAGGTTCTCCCAGTTGAGCACCGGCCATCTCTATAAGTTCAAAAATATGTAGCATCTTTGCCAATATTTTTGGAGGCAGTGCAAAAGTCTCAGCTTCCACACTCTCATTAAAAAACTCTATTGTCCAATTCATAGGGTATGTTATCATATTTGATAACACTTGTCAAGTTTAGTGTATTTTTTTCCTTTAACCCGGATTTTGCATTAGAATCGCTAGAAAAGCACTAATGAGGCTTCAGTGATTTCTAATGCAAAATCCGGGTTTAAGGTAATACTGCGGTCAATAACGATTAATGGTTTATTGTGATTTACTTTAAAGTATAGTGATTTTACTGAAGTATTGTTTGGTAGCCAATGGTGGAGGTGAGGGGAATTGAACCCCTGTCCTGAAACAGCTAGGACCATGACTCTACATGCTTAGATGGTGTTGTTAGGTCTCGCGTTGCTTTGCACAGCACCCAAAGCTACACAACGCCAGCCAGAGGGTTCGTCTAACGGCATGGCTTCCGTTAGATATAGTCATCAGATTGTGATACCCAGAATCCGGTTAAGATGACACTCACCGGCAGGGCAGTCCAAAGTTAGTTAAAACTTACGCTGCTGCGTAAGCTGGACGGTAATCTGTATTGTTTGCGTTTATTCGCGTTGGGCCGCGTAACGGAATTGCCCAGTCCGACATGCACATAGCCCCGACTGCTCCAGTCGAAACCAAGTCACCCCCGTGATTGTTCCAATTTGAATCGGGAGGTGCATTTTAACACTTTTAGATAAAGTTGTCAAGTACTATAGTTATTGCGAAAAAGAGCATTATAGAAGCAGAGAACAAAGAGAAGTACCAATTGACCTTTTGGGTAAAGAGGTGTTTGGTTTTATGCACAATTAAAGGCATAATGGTTATCCAGCTGCTTATGGCTGCAATTATGCCAAAGATTGTTGCTATGGGGTTGAGGTTTGTGGTGGTAATAAGCGACGTTATGCTTAGCCAAAAGGCAACGGTATAGGGGTTTAAAAGGGTAAGGCTTAGCCCCTTAAGGTAGTTTTTAGCCAAATCTTTAAAGCTGCTTTTTTGGTTTTCGATAATAATTGGGGTGTTTCTGCCTTTAAATATAAGCCATGCGAGATAGAGCAAAAAGCTTGAACCAAAAAGGGCGAGTAGTTTTGCAACTGTTGGGTTTTTGGCAAATGCAGAGCCTAAAAAGTAGAGCGAGATAAAATAGATAAGGTCGGCGCTCATAGCCCCAAGACCTACGGCTACAGCACTTTTATAGGAGCGTAGGGCGTTTGTCATGATAATAACATTAATAGGTCCAAGCGGTACAGCTGCGCCAAAGCCCAGGGTAATACCGCTAAAGATAGAGCTTATCACTTTTTGAGTCCGCGTAGCAGTAGGTAGAGACCTATTAGAATAAACGGAACGCTTAAGAGTTGCCCCATAGTTACAGGGAGGGCAGTTGCAAACTCTGATTGGGCTGTTTTAAAGTGCTCTAAAACAAAGCGTGCCCCAAAGCCTAAGATAAACGTTAAGCCAAGGGCAATATTGCTAAAGCGCTCGAAGCTGACTTTGTGGTAGAGCCAAAAGAGAATAGCAAATATAAGAAAGTAGCTAATAGATTCGTAGACTACTACCGGGTGCCTTGGTATGGCATCTACTCTGTCGAAAATTACACCCCAAGAGCCGTCTGTTGCTTTACCTACAATTTCGGAGTTAAAGAAGTTACCGACACGTATGCAGCCTGCTACAAACATTGCAGGTATTGTAGCCCTTGCAAGTAGCCATTTGATGCTAATGTTATACTTTTTGCTAAAGAGCCAAAGTGCCAACATCAAGCCCAAAAATCCACCATGGCTTGCAAGCCCACCATGCCATACTTTAAAAATCTCTATAGGGTTTGCAAGATAGTAGTCGAGGTCATAAAAGAGCACATGCGCAAGCCTTGCACCAACGATAAGCCCTATTACTACATAGAGAAAGAGTGGCTCTAAAAGGGCGGCATTTTTGCCCTCTTTTTTAAACATATACTCACCCAAAGAGTAGGCTACTACGAGACCTAGGGCAAATATCAACCCATACCAGTGTATCTGCAGGGGACCTAAATGGAGTAAAACGGGGTCGATATTCCAGTGAAACATAATCTGCCTTTAGCTATTGATTTGCTCTTTTATATTTTTTGCTTTCTGTGCAACTCTCTCTATCTTTTGGCTGTAGTTTAGGGTGTCGTCGAGTAGTACTTTTATAAACTCGGAGCCTACTATTACGCCATCTACATCTTTTGCTTTCTCTTTTGCATTTGTCTCGTTTACACCAAAGCCAATGAATAGCGGGGTATCGGTGTGCTCTTTAACGCTCTGGATAACCGGGCTTAAATCTTCGCTTTTTCCACTGCCTGTAATGCCGGCGTAGGCAACCATATAGATAAAGAGTTTCGCATCGCTTACTATCTGTTTTATGCGCTCTGGGCTGTCTGTTGGGGCGATAAAGTCTATGAGGCTGAGGTTTGCTGCTTCGATTTGCGGCTTGTATGCCGCCGCCTCTTCGTAAGGGAGGTCGGGGATAATAAAGCCTTTGAGACCACTTGTAGTTGCTTCGTTGATAAAGGTATCTAAACCTTTGTGATAAAACGGGTTAAAGTAGCCCATCCAGAGGGTGTCGACAGTGGGTGCTATCTCTTTGGAGATTTGAAAAAGGTTATCTAATTTAAAGCCATTTTGCAGGGCTTTTAGGTTTGCTGCCTCAATAACGGGACCATCGGCAACAGGGTCGGAGAATGGGATACCAAGCTCTAAAAAGTCAACCCCCGATTCTGCCAGTTTTGCACTTAAATCGATGGTAAAGTTAGCATCTGGATAAGTTGCTGTAATATATGCGACTAATTTTTTCACAATATAACCTTTTTTTAAACATTTTAATGTAATTATACTAAATGATAGTAAAAATAGATAGTTTTGGAGCGTATTTATGAGCATTCACTCAAATGTCAGAAAGAAGATAACTGTTAAGAGTGTGCAAAAGTTTAAAAACAGTGAAAAATTGGTAATGATAACCGCATACGATGCACTATTTGCCGCACTTTTTGAAGATGACGCAGATATGATACTCGTAGGGGACAGCCTAAATATGAGCTTTTTAGGCAAAGGCGACACCCTAAGTGCCACGATGGATCAGATGATATACCATACCCAGGCGGTTTGTAATGGGGCACAAAAGCCGCTGATTGTCTTTGATATGCCTTTTGGTAC
>JANTGQ010000087.1 GCA_024762845.1 Nitratifractor sp.
AATACTTTACACTCTACTATGGTGCTGGTTCCTTTGAAAATAAAAAACCACATCCGCAAATGCTTTTGGAGTTATGTAAAGAGTTAAATATACAACCAGAAAAAAGTGTAATGGTAGGCGACTCAAAAAATGATCTGCTTGCTGCATCTGCTGCGAATATTGACTCTATCGCTTTAAGCTATGGCTACAACCAAGGAGAAAACTTAGCAGATTACAAGCCAAAACTCACCTGTAATACCTTTAAGAAACTTCTAGAAAATTTTTAATTCCTATCTATAGCAGGCAAGAGCGTGTTGAGCTATTTTACCTAGAATTTATAGGTAATTGACGCAATAAAGATATCTATACCACTATTTGGCTGTACTATGCCTGCATTTGAATAGTGCATATATCTAAAGCTAAAGTCATAATTTTCATATTTTAGACCTAAACCTATTCTGTCCTCAAAGAGAAACTTAGAAGATAAATTTCTGCCAGCAATCATCGTATCACTCCATAATGAGACACCTATGCCTCCTTCTATGTATGGCTGGAGTTTTCCTAAAGTAAAGTTGTAAGTAAATACCGGAGAGAGTGCTATGCCAAAGTTACTATCAGAGTCTTTTTCAAAATAGTTTGCACTCAATTCAAAATAGCCATCAAAGTATCCTATATTACTTTTAGCCCACTCTTGATTAAAACTATCCCTAACAGATAACCTGTAGACATTAATATTATCTTTGCTTTGTCCATAACTTACACTAACTGCATCAATCCCTTTTACAATAGGAGCAGCTTGCAACATTGACGTTGCTAAAAATAGACCAATAAATACCACAATGCTCTTCATACTAACCTTTCTATAATAACGAGACATAATCTTTTAAACCTGGATTTTGCACTAGAATCGCAAGAAAAGCATTAAATGCCCATAGTGCAATGACTAATGCGGCTTCTGTGATTTCTAATGCAAAATACGGGTTAAATTTTATCTCCAGAATTTCATAACAAATGATATCCAAAATGGCTTAAAGAAGCTAAAACATAAGTAAAGGCTTATCTTATGCAGCAATCTTCTACTAAATAAAGATACAATATCACAAAAAAAATGACACAATATTATTGTATAATAAAAATATCTATCTAAAGGAGTCAATAATGGATTTTGGATACCTAATAAACTTGTTTAAAGATGCTCTTCTCAAACCAGAAAAACTGTGGAGCCAAGAGAGTGCAAAAAACTTTACACTCCAAGAGTTACTAAAGTTTCCTGTAACACCTACAATTGTAATGGTAGCTGCTATTAGTTCAATACTAATCTTAATATTTGGCTATAAAGTACCATTTGCGCCAGTGGCTGTTCACTCAAGCCTCTCAGACGTCATCATCGGATTCATAGGTACGGTCGTGATGTTTTTGGTGACAGTCACTCTATTTGGTTGGCTAAGTGCATATATTGCGTCACTCTTTGGTGGGAAAAACGATTTTATTCGTGGAGTTCTGATGATATTTTTAGTATCAATTCCATCACTAATTGGAAGAGCAGTAAGTCCATTGCCATATATTGGTACAATTGTGTCTGTAGGTCTGGGGATATACACACTTATCTTGCTATATAAAGCACCATGCTTCTTTTTGGATTTACCAGAAGAGAACAGAACAAAAAATTTCATCCTCTTTTTAATCATAGCATTCGTAGTTTCTATTGTTTTAGGTGTGACACTAGGTTCACTTTTTCAACCTACTCTACCGACAATATCTACCGCTAGCTAAGTAGCAATCTTCCTGCTACTTATATCTAAAAGTGATTCTTCCTTTATCTAGTGAGTATGGTGTAAGCTCAACTTTCACCTTATCACCCGGCAGAATTTTAATGTAGTGCATTCTCATTTTACCAGCAATATGGCAAAGCACAATATGTCCATTCTCTAACTCTACTTTAAAAGTAGCATTTGGTAGTGCCTCTACAACTTTTCCATCAATCTCAATTACATCATCTTTAGCCATCTTCTCTCCTACTCTATGGATTAGTTAATATTAGTGCTTTACCATCTACAACTGCAATTTCATGCTCGTAGTGGCTCCCTTTTAGTCTGTCACTACTGACGACACTCCACTTATCTTCCAGAATTATTGGACTACTATCTTTCTGGCACACCATCGGTTCTAGACAAAAAATCATACCATTTTTAATCTTAGGACCCTGATTTGTTTTACCATCTACATAATTTGGGATATTTGGTTCATCATGAGGTTTTTTGCCAATACCGTGACCACAAAAGTCTCTTAGGGGTATAAAACCAGCATCCAGAATGCTCTTTTCTAAAACTGCACTTAACTCTTTAAAACGCATTCCAGGTTTAATGGACTCTATTGCAGTATAGAGTGCGTCTTTAGAGCATGCAATCAGCTTATCATCAGCATCACTAATTGTACCGACACCCATTGTTATTGCCGCGTCGCCATAGTAGCCATCAACTATAGTACCAATATCCAAACCAAGTATATCTCCATCTTGAAGTTTATAATCAGTAGGGATTCCATGAATAATTACCTCATTCACAGAGGTACACACAGATGCCGGGAAACCATACAAACCCTTAAAAGAGGGCTTTGCACCAGCTTTAAGGATAAACTCTTCACCAAGCGCATCGACCTCTTTAAGAGTCATTCCTGGTTTCACAAGTGACCGAAGATACTCAAGCGTTTGACCAACCACCGCACCTGCCCGGCGCAGTGTATCAATCTCATCTTTTTTACGAAGTGCTATTGCCATTACAGACCGATATTTCCAGGTGTTTGATATTGACCCATAACTCTTTGCGCTTCAATTTTACGCATGGTATCAAGCGCAACTTGTACCACAATCAGAACAGCTGTTCCACCAAAATAGAATGAAGCGCCAAGCCCACTAATTATTATAAATGGAACTGTAGAAATTATAGCTAGATATAAAGAGCCCCATACTGTTAATTTACTTGCTACATCATTCAAAAACTCTTTTGTGTGTTCACCAGGTCTAATTGCCGGTATAAACCCTCCCTGTTTCTTTAAGTTCTCTGCGATGTCTTTTGCATTAAACTGAATCGAAGCATAGAAGAATGCAAAGAAGATAACAAAAATAAACATCAAAACATTATACAAAACGCCACCAGGAGTCAAGGCATCTGATATCGACACAAGTATCGGATTGGTACTAGCTTTCAGAACTGTTAATGGAAACATCAAAATTGCACTTGCAAAAATTGGCGGGATTACACCAGAGATATTGATTCTAACAGGTATGTAGTTCATCACTTTTTTACTTTGATTTTGCATCATAGTTTTACGAGAGTAGCTGATTGGAATACGTCGCTCACCAAGCTCTACATAGATAATAATAAGAATAGTAACAATCATAATAAGGGCAATTCCAATTACAACTGAGAAATCCATACTTCCTGCATTTACTTGAGAGATTGTATTACCGATAGCTGCCGGAATCCCAGATACAATACCCGCAAAGATAATTAATGAGATACCATTACCAATTCCTCTTTGCGTAATCTGTTCGCCAAACCACATTAGAAGCATTGTCCCTGTTAACATAGAGAATACTGCTATTATAATAAAACTTGTCATATCAATTAGGACAGCACCTTGACCGCCGCTTCCCATATGTTGTAGACCAAATGCAACTCCAACAGCCTGAACCATGGTAATAAAGATAGTAAAGTATCGGATAATCTGCATATATTTTTGCATGCCATCACGCTCTTTTTTCATCTGGCCTAGTGCTGGGAAAGTAGCTGCTAAAAGTTCCATAACAATAGAAGCTGTAATATATGGCATAATTCCAAGTGAGATAATACTTAAACGACTTATTGCGTTACCACTAAACATATTGGCAAGTCCAAGCGCATTATTTGAGTTTTGATCGAAGAATTGTTTAATCACATCTAGGTCTACCCCAGGAACTGGGATATACGCTAAAACACGATAAGCAAAAAGAAAACCAAGTGTAATCAGTATTTTTTGCGTAAGTGAGTTCATTAGTTAGTTCCTACTTGTTGTTACTGCGTCATCCTTAATCTTAGCAGCTAAATCTTTAGCACTGCTTCCTATAAGTTTAACTTTCGTTACATTTTTACTTAATTTATGTACACTTTTGATACTCTCTAGTGTAATTTCATCAAGTTCAGCGACAACTTTTAGTTTATCAACATTAATAGTATATGGTTTTACAACTCTTGAAGTAAATCCAATTTTTGGTAGTCTCTTTGCAAGTGGCATCTGTCCACCCTCAAAGTTTCTCTTTCTAGAGTAACCAGAACGAGATTTTTGACCCTTTTGTCCACGGCCAGCTGTTTTACCAGTGCCTGATCCTTGACCACGCCCTACTCTTTTTCTTTCACTAGTAGAACCTGGTGCAGGTTGTAGATTATGCAAACCCATTATTGCTCCTTAGCCTTTAATTCTTGTTAACGCTTCAATTGTACAGCGAACAAGGTTATTTGGATTGTTTGAACCAATCGATTTAGCAATTATATCTTTTATTCCTGCAAGTTCAATTACTGGTCTTGTTGCACCACCGGCAATTGCACCAGTACCTTCACTTGCTGGTCTTAATACAATCTTGCTAGATTTATATTTATGCTCAACATCATGAGCAATAGTTGTACCGTTGATGTTTACTTTCACTAAACTTTTAAATGCATCATCAACAGCTTTTTTAATTGCATCTGGAACCTCTTTCGCTTTTCCATATCCAAAACCAACAGTTCCTTTTTTGTCACCAATTACTACAAGCGCAGTAAATCTAAAACGTCTACCACCCTTAACAACCTTAGTAACACGACCAATATTTACTACGATCTCTTCGAAATCATCTCTATTAATATTTTCCATACGATTTCCTTAAAATTTAATACCAGATTCTCTAAGAGCGTCAGCAAATGATGCGATTATACCATGATAAAGGTAACCATTTCTATCAAAAACAATTGTTTCAATATTAAGAGCTTTTAGTTTATCACCTAAATCTTTTGCTACAGCTGCAGAGCCATCTTTATTTGATTTTACACCAAGTTTGATACCATCAGAGTAAGCTATTGTAGTACCTTTAGTATCATCAATTGCTTGTGCGTAAAAGTGTTTGTTCGATCTGAAAACTGTTACTCTTGGAGTGCTCTCGCATCCAGAAATCTTACCACGAACTCTTTTTTTACGCTGAGCGTAGCGTCTGCTTTTTATCTTTTGTACTCTTTTTAACATTACTTCGCTCCTTACTTACCAGCTGCTTTACCAGCTTTTCTAATGATAACTTCATCAGTATACTTAACACCCTTACCTTTATATGGCTCTGGTGGACGGAAACCTCTAATAACAGCTGCTACTTGACCAACCTGTTGCTTGTCTGAACCATTAATAGTGATAATATTCTTATCTACTTTAATCTCGATACCTTCAGGGATATCAAAATTAACTGGATGAGAGAAACCTAATTGCAACTCTAAAACTTTACCATTAACTGCAGCACGGTAACCAACACCATTAATCTCTAAAGATTTCGTGAAGCCTTTATCTAAACCAATGAATACGTTATTTAGTAGTGCTCTATAAGTTCCCCAAAATGCAGAAGACTCTTTAGTCTCACCAACACGAGTCAGTTTAACTTCTTTTTCTTCAACAGAAACATCTACACGACCATGAGTCTCAAGACGCTTCTCTAGCTTCCCTTTTTTTGCCACAATTACTGTACCATCAACTGAAACTTCAACGCCAGCAGGGATAGTAACTGGTTCTTTTCCAACTCTTGACATTACTTCTCTCCCTTACCAAATACTACAAAGAATTTCGCCACCAGTTCCAAGCTGGAACGCTTTATCGTTTGGCAAAACACCTTGACTTGTTGATACAATCAATGTACCATAACCGTTTTTAAAACTTTTCAGTTCATCTCTGCTTTTATAGATTCTTCTACCAGGCTTAGAGATTCTTTTAATCTCGTTAATAACACTTCTTTCATTATCATCATACTTAATAACTACTTTAATGCTTTTTTTGTTACCTTCTAACTCTTCAACGCTGAAACTCTCTAAATAACCCTTCTCAACAAGAATAGTAACAATTGCCTCAATAACTTTTGAGTGGAGAAGCTCTGTTGTTTCAAGTCTTCTCATTGCTGCATTTCTTATACGAGTAAGAGAGTCTGCAATAATGTCTGTCATCATCTTTTACTCCTTAATTACCAGCTTGCTTT
>JANTGQ010000088.1 GCA_024762845.1 Nitratifractor sp.
GTTTGCGCCCTAAGAAGCGTAGAGAGTAGAAGTGTAAAAAGTAAAAGTTGTAATTTCATTATATAATATTCCTTTCGAAGAGCTGGAAAAATAAAAACTATTCGGAATTATACAGTAGAAGTTAATAATATGGAGTTAAATCCGTGTTACCCTATTGGTAAAACACGAATATTTTCATCTACTTTCTGCTTAAGAACCGACTCTATAGCAAAAAGAGTGCCGGTGCTTCCTGTAGAGCAGGTAGAGCAGGCTCCCAAATATTTAATATAGATGTCATAAAACTCTCCATTCTCTTTAATATCAACAACCTCCATATCTCCGCCATCCATCTTAAGCATTGGTCTTATATCACTCTCAACCACACTATCAACAGCTTTTATTCTTTGTACTATGGTCATTTTTGCAAAATCGTTAGCGCCGCTAGATACTGTATCAGATGCCTCTTGCAGTTTTTCAAGCTCTTGCTCTTTAAGTGCATCTTCTAATATATCAACAAGATAGATATCTTTTGCCTCATGTCCACCAGGTTCAATACAAGATTTACAAAACGCTCCCGCTTTTGTATAGTCTGTTACCTGCTCAAGCGTAGTAAGTTTGTTAAGCTTGATAACCTCTTTAAGAGTATCCAAAGTGACTCTTGCACACTCACAGACAATTATTTCTGTCTCGAAGCTATCCATATCTACACCTTTATGGATTGCGGCAGCTTTTTTAATTACATCATATGCCATTACAGAACAGTGCATTTTTTGCGGTGGAACTGCAGGCGTATCTGGCGTATCACGCATAGCTTTCTCTACATCTATATTAGTAATTTTAACCGCTTCATCAACAGTTTTTCCCATACAAAGTTCTGTCATAACATCGCTCGAAGCAATTGCAGTACCACAGCCAAAGCTTTTAAATTTAGAGTCAATAATTTTATCTGTATCCTTCTCTACCGCCCAGTAGAGTCTTACGGCATCTCCACAACTCTCTGCCCCAAAATCTGCAACAATGAGCTTTGCATTTTTTGCTTCAGCCTCCTCTTCTGTAATTTCACCCTGATATATTGGGTTATTCATTCTATTTACTACAACATTTGAGTACTCATCCCATATCGAACCTGTTACTAAATCGTTTTTTGCCATTTTTTATCCTTTTATTTTATAATCCACTTACGTGCTTCTGTGGTGCGTATGCGTATGAGCTTGATATCCCTCTTAGTCTCTCAACTGCTTTTGTAATCTGCTCTATTGCGTAATCTATCTGCTCTTCTGTATTAAATCTACTTAAAGAGAAACGAACACCTGTATGTGCAAGTTCACTGTCGCTTCCAAAGGCATTCATTACCGGGTTTGCCTCTAAATCTTCGCTCGCGCAGGCACTTCCTGTACTTGCACCGATACCGCTTTGGTTTAGATCCCAAAGCATAGATTCACCCTCTACCCCTTTAAATGAGATAAGCGTAGTATTGGGTGTTCTATTTTCACGCCCGCCTATTACAATGGTATCTGGAAGTTTAAGTATCTCACTCTCTAACTTGTCGCGGAGCATTCGAACATGGTTCTCTTCGTACGCTAATGCCATGGTATTGGTTGCTAAGTGCATCGCTTTACCCATTCCAACCATAGATGCAACATCTACAGTTCCGGCTCTTCTACCACCCATCTGCTCTCCACCATGCATTAACGGCATAAGTGGCGTTCCTTTTTTAATGTAAAGCCCGCCTACACCTTTTGGACCATGGAACTTATGTGCAGAAAACGAAATCATATCAACATTTGCAGCTTGTACATCTACCTTTACCTTGCCTATTGCCTGTGTTGCATCGGAGTGAAAGATAACACCAGCCTCTTTACATATTTTACCAATCTCTTCTACCGGAAATATTTTGCCGGTCTCATTGTTTGCCCACATAATAGAAACAAGAGCCGTATCATCACGAAGCGCCTCTTTTACAGCATCTGCTTCTAAGACTCCCTCTTCGTTTACATTAAGGTACGTTACCTCTACCCCTTGTCTCTCCAAAAATTTACATGTTGCAGTAATTGCCGGGTGTTCAACCTCTGAAGTAATAATATGTTTTTTATCACCATTTAGTATCTGCTCTATCCAGGTGCTTTGCAGTACCCAGTTGTTTGACTCTGTCGCATTAGCAGTAACTACAATGTCATCTTCATCGTTTGCGTTTATTCCTGCATAAAGATAATCCAGCGCTTCAAGCATTTTAGGGTGTGTACCAGAGCCAAAACGATGCAGAGAGTTTGGGTTTCCGTAGATATCACAAAAAAATGGTTTCATCTCCTCAAATACCTGAGGGTCAACCATAGTTGTAGCATTATTATCTAAATAGACTTCCATCATATTTATTCCTTAAGTGTTAGAGTATATAAGAGAAAAATTATCTTATTTGTAGAAGTAATTATGCAAAAAGTGTTCCACAAAAATTAGTGAAACAAAAAGAGCTATAGAGCTCTACAGCTAAGACACTTTGTTGTATCCTTACAGACATTGCAAACTGAAGGGTTTTCGCCAATTATATTAAAAATATATTTTTTCCATAAAAGTCGTGAAGGTTTAGCCAAAGAGAGTGATGGAAAGTATTGGCTCATATAATAGGCCGTCTCAAAACGATTACGAAGATTTAAATCTTTATAAAAATGCCCATCTAACAACACCTTTTGGGTTACATGAGGAATAATCTTAGATTTTGTATACTCATTTTTTGCATAAAACTGCAACAGTTTTCTTATTTTACTCTCTGTAGTCTCTATTTTTTCAATACTCTGTGTCATAACGTCATCTCCACCATTTTCCCATTTACAATCTCTGCAAACTCTTGACCATACTCTATACACTCTAAAAGTTCTGTTTTTGTAGGAATGAGTTTAATCTTTTTAGGTTGCAGAGGTACTCTAAATTTTAAAGATTTCAATCTTGTGTTCATCATATCCACAGCCTCACCACTCCACCCGTAGCTTCCAAAACATCCGCCAAACTTACCCTTTTTCTCAATAAGCATCATACAGCTTAAAAGATCCCAAACAGGTTTTGGAACATCTCCGTTAATAGTTGGTGCACCAATTAAGATACCGGTACTCTCTTCGAGTATAGAGAGCATATTCTGTTCATCTAACGCCGTTAGGTCATAGATATTGGCTATTACACTATCTTGTGTCTCTAAACCATCAAAAATAGCCTCAGCCATCTCTTTGGTATTTTTATAACTTGTTACATAAAATATCGAAACAACTTTTTTACCATGTTTTGACTTATCCGGCATACTCCACTTTTCATATCTTTCAATATACTGTTGCGGATTACTCCGCATAATGGGTCCATGTAAATTTGCAATTAAGTCAATATCCAATTGTTTGTAGAGCCGCAAAGCATTCAGTACATCTGTTTTAAATGGGCGCATAATATGATCGTAGTAGTATTTGAATGCATAATCAAAATCTCCAACAAGATCGTTAAATACCCTGTTATCATAATAGTGACTTCCAAATACATCACCACTAAATAAAACTTTATCTTCAACTAGATAAGAGCTCATCGTCTCTGGCCAGTGGAGATTGGGTGTACTTAAAAATTTAATAGTTTTTTCACCCAGAGTTATCTCTTTATTTGTCCAGACTGTCTCAAACTCCATATTTTCACGATGGTGGCTAATCGACTTAAGCATCGGTTGTGCCATTGGCGAAATAAATATTTTAGCCTGAGGCGCTCGTTTTGTAAGCTCCGGCAGCGCACCACTGTGGTCTGGTTCTAAATGGTGCATTACTATATATTTAATCTCATCATAACTACACAAAGACTCCAGTTTATCAAAAAACTCTTGCGCAAATGCCTCTTTAACAGTATCGAAAATAACTACACCTTCACTTGTCTTTAAGAGATAGGCATTATATGTAGTACCGTTTGCAGTCTTCATAATAATATCAAATGTACGGATATCTTCGTCACTTACTCCTATATAGTATAGAGAGTCTTTAATCTTTATTGCTGTTTTTTTCATCCTCTCTCCTTTTGTAAAATTATTCTTTTTAACCATAACGGCGCGTTGCCGGTAACCATTTTGTGTATAGAGTTTAATACTGCTTCAATAGTTTCATTCTCTTGGCTGCTTCGCATCGGATAGATACCCACCTTTTTAACCATATTAGCAGCCTTTGGACCAATTTGAGTAACATATACAATATCACTCTGACCCAAAGACTCTATTTTATAGACAAGTTTTTCTATCTCATCTTCATGTTTTTGCGATGCATCAGCCTCTCTTATTAAACTATACCCACTCTTATCAACTTCATAAATAAAAAACTTTTCACACCAGCCAAAGTGTTGGTTTACATGCACATTGTCTGTTGATGCAATTGCCACTGTTATCATATTACATAAACCTCTATTTTTTCATCGATAACCTGCATTAGTGTATTTAGAATAAGGTCATATGTAGAGGTAGCCGCAAGCGAGCAGCCGGCGCAACTGCCTTGGTAGGCTAGACGAATCTCAATATTAGGGTCGGTTTTATAATCTATTAAGAGTATATCTCCCCCATCTTTAACAAGAATTGGTCTTATATATCGCTCTATAGCATCTTTAACTACCTCTAACTGTGCATCTACGCTTTTATTTCTAAACACTGCATTCTCTGTGGCATTAGAGTTAATTACCCTATCTACACCACCCATCTGAATTTTTGCCATTGCATGCCCAGATTTGGCTGCACGTAACATAGATTCAAAGCCCTCTTTTACATACTCTATATTTGTTCTATCTTTTAAAAGCAGTAAACCTAAGCGGAAACTTGCCAATTGGTGATTGTAGGCAACTGCTCTTCTAAAATACTCTATAGCTTTCTCAACATCTTCAGCAACACCAATTGCACCTTGGTACATTTGTGCCAAATTGTAGTTTGCCGATGGGTTGTCATAAAGACTCGCCTTCTCAAACCACTCTTTTGCTTTTGAGAAATCTTTTTCTACCCCTTCACCTTTTAAATAGAGTAAGCCTAAATTTGTCATAGCCTGATCGTTTTTGAACTTTGCCTCCACTTCCCATATAGCTTTTGCTGTTTCGTAATCTTTTGCTCTATAGGCAGCAAGTGCTCTGCGGTGCTCTTTAAATCTGACACCTTCACCAGGTTTGGGCAACTCCTCTCCACTCTCTAATGCTTTTGCAATATGCTCTTTTAAGTACTCTTTTGCAATCGCTTTTGCCTCCTCGGGGTCTTCGCAAGAGGCTTTAATATCAAAATCGGTATAAATTGCCAAAAAGGCATCTCCAATCTCGTGTTCTCCGCCATAACACTCTATGGGGTAATTTAATGACATATAGTAATTTAAATCTTTCGACATATTAGCTCCGATATATTTTATATAGTATTCTTATGCAAAAAGTGTTCCTCTATTTTTAGTCTAATTTTATAGATAAATGTTGGGTTAGAGCTATCTACCTTATACATCACAATAATTTTATACCACAGCTGAGAATCTACAAATAATATCTACAAAAAACATATTTGTAGAGTGGAAAAACAAAATTTGTAAAGCCAAATTTACGCCTTAAAAAGCGGACAAATTTTCTCCTAAAAATATTTGTAAGCCCAATATTAGGGGCTTTGCAAAGAATTTACATTTTTTTTTATCTTATCTCTATTTGTGGAACGCTAAATGCATTATTAACTGCGTTGCTAGTGAGTGGATTGGAATATCTACAAAATTAAATATTCCTATCCACTTACTGGAGATCAAAAACAAAAAACACAAGGAGATACGATGTCTGAATTACGACAAATTGCTTTTTACGGAAAAGGTGGGATTGGAAAATCTACAACTTCACAGAATACATTGGCTGCTATGGTTCACTACTATGGTCAAAAAATATTAATTGTTGGGTGTGACCCAAAAGCAGACTCTACAAGACTTATTCTTCATGAAAAAGCACAATCTACTATTATGCAACTAGCTTCAGAAGCTGGTACAGTTGAAGATCTTGAGTTAGAAGATGTATGTAAACCAGGTGCAGATGAGTTCCACCCGGATAACGAAGAGATTACAGAGGGTTACATTATGTGTACAGAGTCAGGTGGTCCTGAGCCAGGTGTTGGTTGTGCAGGTCGTGGTGTTATTACTGCTATTAACTTCCTAGAAGAAGAGGGTGCATACGATGACGAGCTTGATTTTGTATCTTACGATGTACTTGGAGACGT
>JANTGQ010000089.1 GCA_024762845.1 Nitratifractor sp.
AAGAGAGTGCCATAGTCAAGGGGAAGAGCTCGGTGCATTCGGCAGTGGCGTATGACCTTATCGGCAAGCTTGCCGGTGAGACCAAACTGACACGCCGCACCATCGGCAATATCCTCATGAAGATAAGTGTCAGGACTTTTGAGGAATATAAGAAAAACCCCGAAGAGTTCATCCGAAACGCTTCACGTATCATCAATGAACAAAAAGCGACTACCGTGATAGAGCATCTCAGCTATGACCCCTCAGAAGAGAAGCACTCTCTCGAAGAGATCTTCACGGCAGAGAGCAGAACGTACGATATCAAACGCCTTCAGGAAGTCAACAAGCATGTCTATGACTTCCTTGTAACAGACTCCAAAGGGGAAAAAGAGTTTGCCAAGCAGCTTGATGTAGCTTCAGAAGTGGTGGTTTATGCCAAACTCCCTTCAAGCTTTTTTATCCCCACACCGGTGGGTGAATATAACCCCGACTGGGCAATTGCCTTTGAGGAAGGGACGCTCAGGCATATCTACTTTGTTGCAGAAACAAAAGGATCGATGTCTACGATGCAGCTGCGGAAGATAGAAGAGATCAAGATAGAGTGTGCACGGAAATTTTTTGACAAAATCGGCTCTAGTGAGGTAAGATACGACGTGGTCGATAGTTTTGATAAGCTGATGGGGTTGGTAAATTAAATATGTTCGATTAGAGTTATTGCTCTAGTTGAATCGTTGTGTTTTTAGAATGCTTTTAATTATTAAACATTAGATAAATTGTTGTTTTTATTGATTTTATTTGAAAGTGTGGCTCCGGATGCTGGATTCGAACCAGCGACCAAATGATTAACAGTCATCTACTCTACCGCTGAGCTAATCCGGAATTGATTAGTTCGTTTTTTGAAGTGACGGAATTATAGTAAAAAATTTATTGAAAGTCAAGGGTTTTTGGGAAAAAATTGAAATTTTTTGTATAATAGACAAAAAAAAGAGAGAAAATTGTGAATTTAGACTATCTTCAACTAGCTATAGATGAGGCTTATAAGTATCAACTCTTAACCTATCCCAACCCTGCTGTTGGGGCTGTGGTGGTAAAAGAGGGACGGGTTTTGGCAATCGAGGCGCATCAGAAGGCTGGAACGTCGCATGCAGAGGTTTTGGCACTTTTGGCGACTTTTGAGGTTTTAAGTGGTAAGTGTGTAGCTATTGATAAGTTTGATGCTGCAGCTGTGCACCATTTTTTAGTTACAGAGGCTGGAGATGGTTTTTTTAAAGATTGTACAATCTATGTAACGCTTGAGCCATGTTCGCACAGGGGTAAGACGCCAAGTTGTGCAAATTTGATTGCGCAGCTAGGATTAAAAAAGGTTGTTATAGGTGCGCTTGATCCAATAAGAAGCCATAGTGGCGGGGTGCAGATGTTGCGTAGTGCAGGTATAGAGGTGGAGATGCTTAACTCTAAGGCTGCAAAAGATTTGATTGAGCCTTTTATTATTTGGCAAAAAAGGGCATTTGTGGTTTTTAAATTGGCACAGACGCTTAATGGGCAAATTGGCGGGGGATATATAAGCTCGCAAGAGTCACTGACACATGTACATAAGATACGTGCAGTTACAAGTAAGCTATTAATTGGTGGCAATACGGTACGGGTAGATAGACCGACTCTTGATTGCAGGTTTAGTGAAGGCAGGGCACCTGATATATATATCTACTCTAGAAGTGGTGATTTTGATAAAAGTATACCTTTGTTTAGCGTACCTGATAGAAGTGTAGCAATTGGCGAGGATTTGGAGTTTTTGCAAAAGCCAGGCTTGGTGCTTGTAGAGGGTGGCGAGGGGATGCTAAATGCACTTGAAGAGAGAGTAGATTGGATGCTCCACTTTGTGGCACCACTTTTAAAGAGTGGTGAAGTCTCTTACAATGGCAGAAGTGGGTTGGAGTTTTTGCATATTGCTAAAAATAGTACTGATTTGGTTCTATGGAGTAGGATTATAGGTTAATCGATGGTTTTTGGTAATGCTCATAGTGCAATGACTAATGTGGCTTCTGTGATTTCTAATGCAAAACCCGGGATTATAAGTTAACTGCTTTATAATACTGTAAATAGTTTAACGGAGTATAGTTTGGATAAAAAGCAAAAGCAGCAAGAGATTGTGGATATGTTTGATAATATCGCCTCTACTTACGACTTGGCAAACCGTGTTTTGTCTATGGGGATCGATATTAAGTGGAGAAGAAGAGCGTGTCAAAAGGCGTACGATATTTTGGGGAGCAAAAATTTAGAGCAGATTACCGATGTTGCATGCGGAACTGGTGATTTACTGCTCTTTTGGAAAGAGTATGCGAAGAAGATGGGGATTAGTGTTGATAGGTATTTAGGTGTTGACCCATCTGTCGGGATGCTCGAAGTTGCTAAAGGGAAGGTTGATTTTGCTTCGTTTTTAGAGGGGAAGGCGCAGGAGCTGCCTGTAGAGGATGAGAGTACTGAGCTTATCTCTATTAGTTATGGTATCCGTAATGTTGTTGATAGAGTGGAAGCTTTAGAGGAGTTTTACAGAGCACTTAAACCTGGTGGTATTGTTGTGATTTTAGAGTTTACCAAGCAGGATAGAAGTGGTGTAGTAGATAGGGTTGTAGATTTTGGGATGAAAAATGTGCTGCCTCGTGTTGGGGGATTGATATCGAAAAACTATGCTGCTTATAAGTATCTGCCCGATTCTATAGAGGGCTTTTTAACAACACAGATGCTTGAGGATGAGCTTAAGAGTGTTGGGTTTGAGATTGCACATACACAGTCGTTTACATTGGGTATTTCGACACTTTTGATTGCGCAAAAGAGAGCATGATAACAGTTAGCGAACTCAACGAGAAGATAAAGGCGATTTTGGAGACTACCTTTATGCATATTGTTGTAGAGGGGGAGGTGAGCTCTGTAACTTACCATACGAGTGGGCATCTCTACTTTAGTGTAAAAGATAGTAAAAGCACTCTGAAGTGTGTTATGTGGAAGGGGAGTGTTCGAAAGCTTAAGTTTACACTAGAGAAGGGTGAGCATATAGTAATAGAGGGCTCTGTTGGGGTTTATACGCCAAGGGGTGAGTATCAGTTTATTGCTACGAATATAGAGCCTTATGGTAGGGGCACTTTGGCACTTGCCTATGAGCAGTTAAAGAAGAAGCTCGAAGCAAAAGGGTATTTTGATAGAGAGCTAAAGAGAGAGATACCGAAGTTTCCAAAACGTGTGGCTGTTGTTACTGCTTTAAAGTCGGCAGCTTGGCAGGATGTGCTGAAAGTTGCTACAAAACGCTGGCCAATGACAGAGCTGGTAGCTATAGATGTTTTGGTACAAGGGGAAGCAGCTGCAGGAGAGATTGCAAAGGCGATAGCGTATGCTGACAGTCTGGATGTAGATACAATTTTAATTACGCGTGGCGGTGGTTCGCAAGAGGATTTGTGGGCATTTAACGAAGAGGTGGTTGCAGATGCTATCTATAGAGCGAAAAAGCCGGTTGTGAGTGCAGTAGGGCATGAGGTGGACTTTTTGATAAGTGATTTTGTTGCCGATTTGCGCGCACCGACACCGAGCGCGGCAATAGAGACAATACTGCCTGATAGAAATGAGTATCTCTTTGTTATAGATGAACTCTTTGAAAAACTAGGCAGAGCTGTGGATGTAAAGTTACTTAAAGCGCAGGAGGAGGCAGCGAATTTAAGAGAGCGTATAAATACACTCTCTCCTATGGCAAAACTGCAACTGCGTATTGCTGAATTTAAGAGTTTAAAGAGCACTCTTGTTGAGCTAATGGAGCATAAACTGAGTGTTAAAGGGAGTGCCGTAACCCCACTTATACAAAAGTTAGAAGAGCTGCAGCAGATGCAGTTAAGTAACAAAGAGCAGCGTTTGGCCATTCTTAGGCAGCAGATACTCTTAAATGACCCAGCCAAGAGAGTAAAAAGCGGTTTTGTAGAGGTAGTACAGGCAAAGAGACGGGTAGAGATTTGCAACTTGGGAGTTGGAGAGAGTGTAGAGCTTGTAAATGATAAATGTAAAGTTGCAGTAGTTGTAAGCAAAGAGCCAAGCGCACTTTAACGCAACGATAGATAAAATACAAGATTATTAAAAGCTGTGAATCAGCAAAGGAGTAAATGTAAATGAATGAAGCGCAATATATATGGATGGATGGCACATTAGTACCTTGGGCAGATGCAAAGGTGCATGTTTTAACACATACGCTACACTATGGGAATGCAGTTTTTGAAGGGACTCGTGCCTACCAGACGCAGAAGGGTTTGGCAATATTTAAGCTTGAAGAGCATACAAAAAGACTCTATAACTCTGCAAAGATTGTTGCAATTGAGCCAAATATCGATTATGAGAGTGTGAAAAATGCGCATATCGAGTTACTCGAGGCAAACCACTTTAGTCAAAATGTTTATCTGAGACCACTTATCTACTTAGGGTATGGACAGATGGGGATTTACCATAAAAAAGTACCGGTAAATACGATGATTGCAGCTTGGGAGTGGGGTGCATATTTAGGTGCAGACGGTTTGGAGAAAGGGATTACAACTTGTACCTCTTCTATTACAAGAAACCCGAACCGCTCTACTTTTGGTAAAGCAAAAGCGGCAGCAAACTACCTAAATAGCCAAATGGCAAAGTATGAAGCAATAGAGAATGGTTTTGATGAGGCGTTGATGCTTGATGAAAATGGCTTTATTGCAGAGGGGACAGGTGAGTGTGTCTTTATTGTAAGAGATGGCAAGTTAATCTCTCCACCAAATGACAACTCTTTGGAGTCTATTACACAAGCAACTGTATTAGAGTTAGCAAAAGATATGGGTATAGTGGTAGAGAGACGTAATATTACCCGTGATGAGGTTTACATTGCTGATGAGTGCTTCTTGACAGGTACGGCGGCAGAGGTTACTCCGGTAGCATCGCTTGATCATCGTGTTATTGGGAGTGGAAGCCGCGGACCTGTAACAGAAAAGTTACAATCAGCATATTTTGATGTGGTTTATGGTAGAAATCCTAAGTATGAACACTATTTAACATACATACAAAAGTAAAGGAACTTTATGCCAGCAGATATGAATGACTATTTTAAGAAGAGGAAGCCATCGAATGAACCCCCTAAAGAGGGAAACAAGAGAGGCGGAGGTGGGTTTGAGCCACCATTTAACCCACAAAACTTTGGAGGAAAAGGCTTTAGTGCCTTAATTATTATTGCTGCAGTTGCAATTGGACTTTTTTTACTAAAACCTTTTACAATTATTAACTCTGGAGAAGTGGGTATAAAAGTTACAACTGGTAAATTTACAGATAAACCTCTTGAGCCGGGATTACACTTTTATATTCCTATATTTGAGAAGATTATCCCAGTAAATGTACGTGTTAGAATGATTACCTATAGTAATGACCAAAAGAATGCTATATCAAATGGAAATATGCGATATGAGGGTGGTTTACTTAAAAACCCTGCAATTCGCGTAATGGATTCTAGAGGTCTTGATGTTGATATAGATTTAGCAGTACAATACCACCTAAGATCTGAGAGCGCTCCTGTGACAATTGCAACATGGGGTACGGCGTGGGAAGATAAGATTATCAATACAAAAGTTCGTGAGATTGTACGAGATGTTATAGGTCGTTATACAGCTGAGACACTGCCTCAAAAGCGTCAAGAGATAGCAAAAGAGGTAAAAGAGCAGTTATTGAAAAGAGTGAGTGCTGTACCAAACAAACCTGTAGCACTTGACTCTGTTGAGCTTAGAAATATTGAACTCCCACAGAAGATTAAAGAGAAGATAGAGGAGCTTCAGGCTGAAAAGCAAAATGTTATGATTGCAGAGCAGCAAAAAGAGAGAGCAAAAAGAGAAGCTGAGAGAAAAGCTGAGATAGCTCGTGGTGAAGCTGAGAAGAAGAGAATTGAGGCACAGGGTTCTGCTGATAAGATTAGAATTGAAGCTGATTCACAATCGAAAGCGAATAAGTTGATTTCTGATTCTCTGACTGAGCAGTTATTACAGTTAAAGCAGATTCAGACACAGAACTCATTTAACGAAGCGCTAAAAGTAAACAGAGATGCGAAGATTTTCCTAACACCTGGTGGTGCGGTTCCAAATATTTGGCTTGACGCAAAAGATAAACAAAAAACTACTACACTTAATAACTAAATAGGGGCTG
>JANTGQ010000090.1 GCA_024762845.1 Nitratifractor sp.
GCTTCTAAATGGTCCAACATAGACACGACGTTTACCATTTTGCTCTTTAATTCTAAATTTAAAGCCGGCTCTTCGGATTTTCTCTATAAAACTACTCTCTGGTCCCCTAACAAAAGATCCAACCTGAATATATACATTTCCACTGCCGCCATACGTTTTATGAGTTGAGTGTGGTTTTGGCTTATTGTGTACCACCTCTTTTTTCGGTCTTTCTTTATGAACTTTCTCTTTTTTCACTTGACTAGCTTTCGGAGATGTTTTCTCTGGTACTTTTGCTTCTTTTTGAGCTTTTTCACTACTCTTTTGCTCTACACTCTTTTTCTCAGAAGCAGCTGTTTTAGCTGCATTTGGAACACCATCTTCTACTACACCTCCATCTATCGAATCAGCCTGCAGTGTAGCATCCATAGTGCCATTCATATCATCCAATGGTGCTAAATCTGGATCTTTAATATCCATATTCTGTGCAGAATTTGCTGCAGAGTTAGCCTCTTTATTCTCATTAGTATCCACTGTCGTTTGTACAGTAGACTCTTTAGTATTCTTGGCAGCTGTTGCATTATTTTCTGATGAACTAAAAATCATCTTTGCTAAAATTGCCCCTACAATTATTAAGAGTACAATAAGTGCCAAAAGTGCCAATAAGCCCTTTGATTTTCCTTTTTCAGGCTCTTTGTCTGTTAATATTAAGTCATCAAGTGTGCTATCTGCCATGGTAAATCCCCTAAGATGTAGTTTTCTACAACTATTATACCAGAAAAAATTAAATTATCATATTAAGCAATATTAAATTTTCGAAAATTACTGAAAGAGCGCCACTCTTATAGCAAAAAAGAGTGAGACTAAAAAGAGTCCAACTCTATTACTTCTCTAGGAAGCTGCAATAAATTCCCAATTTCCGGTATATTTTTTCTAGGGAGAATTTGCCATTGTTCGGGCAGTTTTAAGTCTAAAAGTTTTTCTACTTTTTCTAAAAATTCTTCTATAATGTTACTATTATACTCAAAAGCAGGAAGATAGACTATAATTTTATCAAAATTGTACATTGTGATTGTCAAAGTATCAATGCCAAACTCTTTTGCTAAATGAAAGAGCAGATTGACAAATACGACCATGTGTTCACCTGAATATTCAAACAGGAGAGAATCTTTTTCAAGTGGAACTGCAAGTGTGATTGTTTTGTTTATATGTTGAGCTATAAGGGTCTGGCTTACCCTACCCTCATATTTTTTAAAGCGCGAGTAGAAGGTATGACCATCAATAGTCTCTCGTGTGGAAATACTCTTCTCCTCTATATAGTAAGATGTAGACTCTTGTGTAAGTCTACTTAATAGTGCCTCTATACTAGTAGATTGGCTTGTCATAGATAATAAAATTACTTGCTAACTCTTTTACCTCATCTTTGATTTTTGCATGAAGTGCAGCATCATCAATATTATCTAATACATCTGCAATCTTGTTTGCAATCCACTCAAACTCTTTTGCACCCATACCACGACTTGTGAGTGCTGGTGACCCAATACGAATACCACTTGTTACAAATGGACTTCTTGTCTCACCTGGTACTGTATTTTTGTTTACTGTAATTCCTGCTGCACCAAGAGCAGCGTCAGCATCTTTACCACTAAACTCTTTATTAAGGAAGCTTACTAGTACCAAGTGGTTATCTGTACCGCCACTTACTACATCGTATCCTCTAGCAACCAAAACCTCTGCTAACTTGGCAGCGTTTGCTTTTACAGCTTTTGCATACTCTTTCCACTCTGGACTTAGGTTATGTTTAAATCCAACAGCTTTTGCAGCAACAACATGTACTAATGGACCACCCTGAAGACCTGGGAAAATTGCAGAGTTTATCTTTTTCGCAATAGACTCATCATTAGTCATAATAGCACCACCTCTTGGACCTGCAAGAGTTTTATGTGTTGTTGTTGTGACAACATCAGCATATGGGAATGGGCTCATATGTTCACCTGCAACGACCAAACCTGCAATGTGCGCAACATCTGCAAATAAAATTGCTCCAACTTCATCGGCAATCTCTCTAAATCTCTTAAAGTCAATCTCTCTTGCATAGGCACTCGCACCACATACAATAATTTTTGGCTGTACAGTTTTTGCAATCTCTAGTACTTTATCGTAGTTAATTCTACCATCAAGCTCCACACCATATGTAAAGCTTTGGTAGTTTTTACCTGAGAAACTTGGCTTACTTCCGTGTGTCAAGTGACCACCATGGCTTAGGTCCATACCCAAGATTTTATCGTAAGGTTTAAGCAAGGCAGCATATACAGCACCATTTGCCTGACTACCTGAGTGTGGTTGTACATTTGCATAGTTACAGTTAAATAGCTCACATGCTCTATCTATTGCAATCTGCTCAACTTTGTCTGCATTTTCACACCCGCCATAGTAGCGCTTACCTGGGTAACCTTCGGCATATTTATTTGTAAATACGCTTCCCATCGCCTCCATAACAGCTGGAAGTGTAAAGTTTTCACTTGCAATCATCTCTAAATGGTCATTCTGTCTTGTTAGCTCACTGCTTATAGCATTAAAAATTTCTGGATCAAAACTCTCTATTTGGTAACTCATAAAATCCCTTCATGGTAAATTCGTAAATGTATTTATAGCTAAATTTTTATAAGAAAGTTATGAAACAAAGTAGCTGTTGTGAAGCTTGATTTATGGTGCAAGATTAAAATGTAACTTTAATCTGCCCCTCTTTTACATCTATTTTTTTGATTGTTCTTAGACTTTTCTTCGATTTATAGAGTATTAAAGAGCTCAATTTTCTTTTAAGCGTCTCAGGTATAAACTTCTGCTGCTGTGGCAGTAGATACTCTAACAGATCCTCTTTTAAGTATCGTATTTTGCTCAGTTTAAGCTGATTCAAGCTAAACTCTTGACTTGCTGTGTCATACCGAAGCGATGTGTTAAATCTCGCAATTGCGGGGAGCCCCTCTGGTATCTCATAACTTGTAAAGATAAACTCCACCTCTGCTATAAGATAGTGTGGGTTTTTCGAAGCAAATAGTGTAGTAGAGACAATTTTTACCCCATTCTTTCCCACTTTTTCAACGATAGGCATCTGCTTCTCAATGTTTTCATTGATATTTTTAATAGAGAGATACCCCTCGCGTACTTCAAAAGTAGAGCGCTTAAATGGTCTAATTGATATACAGCCATTTATTAAAAAAGAGATAAGTATTAGTGCTACTATTTTTTTCAAAGTCACCCCTTTATTACGTTAGATTAATTGCAGAAATATATATCTTGCCATACGTTTAATATTATAACATATAAAGGTAGTTTTTATCTTATATTGAGGCGTTTATTCTCGAGTTGGTAGAGTTTTTGTGCCTTATTGGCAATTGTTTGGTCATGTGTTACCAAAAAGAGTGCTGCATTATTGGATATAATGTAACTATTTAATGCATCCATTACCATATTAGCTGTCTCTTTATCCAAGTTCCCTGTTGGTTCATCGGCAAAGATTATTTTTGGTTTTTTACTCAAGACTCTTGCTATCGAAACACGCTGTTGCTGCCCACCGGAGAGGTCTGAGACTTTATTATCTATAACATGATCAATCTCTAACATTTCAAAAATTGACCTATCTATCTTAGTGCCTGCGAGCAGTGTTGCTGTCTCTATATTTTCATACGCACTCAAGCCCTTAAAGAGGTAGTGAGACTGAAAAATTATACCAACTTCCCTGCGTCGCACGCTCTCTAACTTCTCCTCTTTAAGAGAGTAAATATCTTCTCCATTTAAAAAAACTTTACCACTATCTGGTTTTAAAAGTGTAGAGAGAATATGCAAAAGAGTTGACTTACCTGTACCACTTCGACCCATTACTGCCACACTCTGTTTCGAATAGAGCGATAAAGAGAGATCTTTAAAGAGTTGATAATCAAAAGATTTTTCTAAAGCACTCGCTTCGAGTAACGGTCGGTTCCCTACAACAACTTTCATACTTTCCCTTTTATTGAAATGCCAAATATACGAGATAGGGATATGTTAATGGTCCTATCAGATAGACCCAAAAAGGTATTTTCATATCGAGTACCGGCTCAATCTCTGTAATATAGTTACTGTCTGGTTTTATAAAAAGTTTCTCTAAAAGTGTTATTTTTGTAAAAATGTCAAAACTCTTTAGCACAACTGCAATAATAATAGCCCAACTCAGATTACTATAGACAATCGATAAAAATAGCAGCCAAATATAGCCAATTTGAGACCCAAAAAAGAGAAAAGGACTCTTTAAGTAGTAGTGATACTGCTTAAAGAGAGAGTTTTTCAGTGTTGTATCGTACTGTAAGAGAGCCTCTAATAACTCTATCATAACAGTGGCAAAAACTAAGTCAAAAACATCCATTCTCTATTAAAACTCTTTTATTAAATCTTTAAATACTTCGTAGAGAGCTTGCACCTCTTTAATAGAGGTATTCTCATTTGGAGCGTGTATTGTATCGTTAATTACACCAAACTCTACTGTAGCAACCCCATATTCGCCAAAAAATCTTGCATCACTTGTTCCACCGGCAGTTGAAAGTTTGGTATCAATATTAGTTACTCTTTTAATAGAATCTCTAATCTTCTTGACCACCTTACTTTTCGGATTTGTCATAAACGGTTTCGAAGATGGCTTAAACTCGAAGTCATACTTTAACCCCTCAAAGTTTTTGGCTACAAACGCCTCTATATCCTCTGGTGTAGTTGCTGTTGAGTTACGAACATTAAACATCAGCTTTACCATACCTGGCGTTACATTTGTAACCTCTAGCCCGCCTCGTATATCGGTAATGACAAACTGGCTTGGTTCAAAAAAATCATCTCCGTTATCCAAGTTTTTCCCAGCTATTTTTGGTAGTATCGGAGCAATTAAATTAACAGCATTAACAGATTTGGCAGGATACGCCGCGTGCCCCTGTTTACCATACACTTTAATAATACCGTTGTTAGAGCCGCGTCTACCTATTTTAATAGCATCTCCAAACTTCTCTTCGCATGTTGGCTCGGCAACTACTGCAAAGTCTGGCAGCATATTCTGCTCTTTAAGCGCTTTTAACACTATCTGTGTACCATAAAAGGCATCACCCTCTTCATCCGATGTTAAGAGTAAAGAGAGCCTACCATTAAACTCTTTGGTATCTTTAACGGCAGCAACAAATGCAGCAACGCCACTTTTCATATCTTGTGCACCACGCGCATAGATTCGCCCATCTTTAATGAACGGTACAAATGGATTACTACTCCAGCCGTCACCTGCTGGTACAACATCTACATGCCCTGCAAAGCAGAGGTGGTCACCCTCTCCAAACTTTTTGGTAAGAAAGAGGTTCTTAACTCCGTGAGAGTTGTAAAAACTTGCCTCAAAATCGTTTAAATACTCTTTTATAAACTCTAGCAAACCGGCATCGTCTGGTGTAATAGACTCTGCACTTAAAAGTTTAATAAAAAGATCAATAACATCTAATTTTTCCAAAAATACTACTTCTCTTTCTCTTTGTTATACTGCTCTACATACTCAGGTGTACAAAAGATTCCACAGTGACACTTGCCCTCTTCTGGTATCTCTTTTTCGATTGCCGGCTTACATGGGCATATACGATCATCAGCACTTTTATGTTTTCCATTCTCTTCTACCACCATAAAACAAGGGCAAAATCTTTTACCATAGAGCATTTTGTGTCTTGCAAGTCCTAATTGAACACCCTCTACTACATCAAACTCAGAGTGGTATACCCATCCAAAGTTTTTATTTACTTTATCAGTAAACTTTTTTGTCTTCTCCATCTCTGCTAAAAATTCTGGTGAACTCATATCTAATTGTTGTAACATTACTATTCCTTCTGTAAATTTTGCAAATTATATCATAGCACTTAAAGCTTTAATACCTTTTTTTATATAATTGTTTTAACTTTATTAAAAAGGTGTAGTATCGTGAAAGTTGATATTGAGTTATTAGAAAAATTGGAGAAGTTGTCTCATCTAAAAATTGCAGATGAAAAAAAAGAGCAGGTAGTATCGCAACTCTCTGATATATTAGAGTATGTAGAGAACCTTAAAGAGTTAGATACATCTGCACTCGATGCACACTTCTCGACCCTAAGCGGTGGAACACCTTTGCGAGA
>JANTGQ010000091.1 GCA_024762845.1 Nitratifractor sp.
GTAGCTGTCGCTTCGCTATACTTTACATGCAGTGTCTCAAGCCCCCTGCGAAGTGGCGAATTATCCATACTTGGCAGGTCATCGTGTATCAAAGAGTATGTATGAAAAATCTCTAACGCCAACGCCACCTGATAGCTCGACTCAACAAGCAGGGGCTCATACGCCTCTACTACCAAAAGTAGCAGTTGTGGGCGAAAGTGTTTCCCATTTGCTGAGAGTATATACTCTATAGCCTCATTGTAGTGTGGATGAAAGCTCTGAATTTCCGGAACAGCGCTCTGTAAGTAATCTGCAAAATTTTGCATATGCCCTCTTGATAGATTATAATTGTTAGGATTATAACAAAAGTAAGGTAAAATACTGTAACAAATTTTTGAGCAAAAAGGGGAGAAAAATAGTGAATTTAGATATTATAAAAAAAGTTATTGCATTTTGCGCAGTTGGGATTTGGCTGATACTTCTATTTAAAATTTTTCAAGCCGGTGGAGATATGCAAGAGCAACTGCCTAAGTGTATCTTTACAACAATTATCACATTTTCAATACTCACACTTCTCTTTAAAGGTATTGAGTATATAGAAAAAAGAGTGCTAACTAGGAGACTATCGGAGTCATCTAACAATATAGTGGTTAAGATTTAACCTTACAGAGCTTTGCAATCTCTTTAATAGCTTTTTTCTCACCAAGTTCTTCTACATTTACAACATAGTGGGCAACTTTTTTATACTGCTTGCTTCTCTCTTTATAGAGTGCTTTTGCTTTTTTCAAGTCTTGAAAAAGTGGGCGTTTGGCAAACTTTGCCTCGGCATTTGCAGAGTTTTTAAGACGATTATATATCCAATCAAAAGAGGCATCTAGCAGAACAACTTTACCAATCTTTTTAAGATTATTCACCTTATAAAAGCCACCTCCACAGCTAATAAGAGTACCCTTTACACTCTTCTCTAGCCAGTCTGCAGTATCTTGTTCGAGTGCTCTAAAGTAATCTTCGCCAAACTTCTCAAATATTTTGCTTATTTTACGATTCTCTTTTGACTCTATCAAATCATCTGTATCTATATTATAAACGCCATACTCTTTAGCAAAGCTTCTTGCAAGTGTGCCTTTACCAACACCCATAAAACCTATTACTATAATGTTGTGTTTCATACTTTAACCCTCATCTCTAACACTCTCTTTCTTGTACAAATAATGCAGTAAACCCTACAGTCTTATGAAAAGAATTATATCGATAAGAGCTAAAAGATTCTATGCGTAGATATCTTCTCTCTTCGCCTCTTTTGCTAAGAGACCATAAAAAAGTGCTCTATATTTTTTACGGTTTGATGTACCAATGGCTACACAAACTCTCTGTATCATCTCATCAAGTGTTGCATTATCTTCTGTTAATCCAAGCTTCTTTTTTAAAAAGTTATTACGGATTCTATCTAACTCTGACTTATCACCACACGCTACAATCTCTGTATCTGCTCTATAGATTGCAGGTCCAAGAGATCTACAAATTTTCGCAACGTACTCATCATCCAAACCAAGATTTAACTTTTTTGCCTCTGCTTGGTAGAGTGCAATTTTATCATCTAACTTACTCATTTTATACTCCTCGTACTGTTAATATTTATGATTATAGCATTTATAGTAAGAAAAAATCAAATTATATTTCTATTTTAAATATTTTTTTTAGTGGATCTCTTAAGGGAACCTCTAATAAGAGGCAATATTGCACCTCTTCTCGGTTAGTCTGCGTTTAGGGGAGTATTACATCTTCTCGCTATCAACTGTAATAACAGTGTGTACATTTCCTCTTGGGTTAAAATCTGCTACGAGCTTCATCCATTTTGGCTGTAACTTTGCAAAAAGTGTATCAAAAATCTCATTTGCACTATTCTCATGGCTAATGTATCTATTTGCAAAACTATTAATATAGAGTTTAAGGGCTTTAAGTTCTATCACTTTCTCATTTGGAGTATAACTTAGTTTCAGCACTGCAAAGTCCGGGTATCCAGAACGCGGGCACTTACACATAAACTCCGGAAGCTCAATATCTATAATATAACTCTTTTTATGTTCGTTTGGCCAATAGTGTTCGCTTGACTCTATATCGAACTCGACTATCTCTTTTTCACCATATTTCATCTCAATTACCCTTTATACATCAAGGTGCTTAACATCTTTTGCATGTGTCTCTATGTAGTTTCGGCGTGGTTCAACCTCATCCCCCATAAAGAGTGTAAATGCCTCGCTTGCAACATCAAAATCCTCTATCTGTACACGAAGCAATCTTCTATTAGTTGGCTCCATTGTAGTCTCCCAAAGCTGCTCGGGGTTCATCTCTCCAAGTCCTTTATATCTTTGGATATATGCTCCCTTTTTCGCAGCCTCTTCGATTTTTACTAAATCTTCAAGCAGGTCTCTACCCTCAAGCTCTTCATTTACAAACTCTTTTATCTTTTGGTAAATATAGATAGCTTCATTATAGTGCGGGCTTGTAAAGAGATTATCATCAACTACTAGCTCCTCTAACCCTTCACTTGTCTGCACATAGTAGTGAATTTTCTCTTCATCAACAAATCTATTTAAAATGTTGTAACCAAGCTCTGCTATCTTCTTCTCTAGCGAAGCAGCTAAGTCACTATTGCTCTCGCCGGCAATATCTGGATTCTCAATCATATATTGTAAAATCTCAGGCATCGCAAAACGTTTCTCAAGCTCGTTAAGCGTTAGTTGATAGTATGCAACAAGCTTATAGAGTGCAATCTTGTCATTATCACCTAGAGTCTCTAGACCCACAGCTTCAATCCCACGCTCAATCATAAAGTCTTTAAGTGCCTTATCATCTTTTAAATAAGTTTCGTTTTTACCCTTTTTATATCTATAAAGCGGCGGCTGCGCAATATAAAGATACCCATTCTCAACAACCGGGCGCAAAAATCTAAAGAAGAATGTCATCAACAGTGTCTGAATATGGCTTCCGTCAACATCGGCATCGGTCATAATAATAATTTTATGGTAGCGTAGCTTCTCTTCGTTAAACTCATCGCCAATACCACAGCCAAGGGCTGTAATCATATTTTTTATCTCATCAGAGCGTAAAATCTTCTCTAATCTCGCCTTCTCGACATTTAAAATCTTACCCTTGAGTGGTAAAATTGCCTGGAACACTCTATCTCGCCCCTGTTTTGCAGAACCGCCCGCAGAGTCCCCTTCCACAAGGTAAAGCTCGCTCTCTGCAGGGTCTTTACTTTGGCAATCTGCCAGCTTTCCAGGCAGTGTACCAACGCCCATAGAGTCTTTACGTTTTACTAAATCTTTAGCTCTCTTTGCAGCTTCTCGCCCCTTTGCTGCTAAAAGGACTTGTGCCATAATAGCTTTTGCCTCAAGAGGGTTCTCTTCGAGGTACTTATTTATCTTCTCATAGATAAACTTCTGTACGAGTGGGCGTACATAGCTACTTCCAAGCTTCCCTTTTGTCTGCCCTTCAAACTGTGGCTCAGGCACTCTTACAGAAACAATTGCAACTAATCCCTCTCTAGTATCGTCGCCACTTATCTTTGTATTTTTCTCTTTCGCATTTGCATTCTTAGAGATATAGTTAGAGATAGCACGTGTCAAACCAGCTCTAAAACCAGCTTCGTGTGACCCACCCTCGATTGTCTTAATATTATTTACAAAACTATAGACCTTGTCGCTGTCAGCATTTTGATATCTAAAAGAGATATCCATCTCAATATCATCAGCCGCGCCCTCAAAAAGTTGTGCAGAACTAAGTGGCTCTTTTTTCGTTAAATCCTCAACAAACTGCCCAATTCCGCCTTCGAAATGGAAAGTCTCTTGTGTTCCGTCATGCTCATCTTTAAAGATAATTTTAATTTTAGGGTTTAGATAGGCAAGCTCTTTAAATCTGGTTGTTAGAATCTCTTTTTTAAACTCTACAGTTTCAGTAAAAATAGTCGCATCTGGCCAAAACTCTATTCTTGTTCCAGTTTTTCTAGGGCTAGTTCCAGTTATCTCAAGGGGAGTTTGTGGTATCCCCTTCTCAAACCACTGCTCATGTATATTGCCGTCACGAAAGATTGTCATATGCAGCTTACCAGAGAGGGCATTTACAACCGAAACACCAACACCATGCAGACCACCAGAGACTTTATATGTATCTTTATCAAACTTACCACCAGCGTGTAAAACAGTCAAAACAACTGTAGCTGCAGATATCTTCTCAGTAGGGTGCTCAGCTACTGGAATACCACGACCATTATCTTCAATAATTGCAGAACCATCAGCTGTAAGTGTTACACGGATGGTATCACAATACCCCGCCATCGCCTCATCGATAGAGTTATCAACAACCTCATAAACAAGGTGGTGTAACCCTTTAGAAGATGTATCACCAATATACATCCCCGGGCGCTTACGAACAGCCTCTAAGCCTTTTAAAACTTTAATATTACTAGCACCATAATCTGCCATTATCTACTCCGATAAAAATTGTTATACCAAATCAAATTTAAATGATATATGATAAATAGTTTAGATTATACCCAATTAGTGCTAAGAAATCGCTAATTTGGGAGATTCTCTCTAACCCGGTCTTACTGAAGTTTAGAGCCAACCTGCAGCTGCTTTGTTGCGCCAACTTTAAGCGTATCAATAGTATCAAAATCTCCACCTCTTAGTGACTCAACAGCCGCGCGCCCAATCATCGCTGCATTATCAGAGGTAAAGCGCAAGTCAACTTCGTGCATTTTCATTCCAAATTCGCCACAAAGCTTTTCGAAACCACTCTTTATATAGGCATTTGCGCTTACACCACCAACTATCGCAAAATCTTTCGCATTTACCTTTTTAAAAACCCGTTTACTCTTTTGCAAAAGATGCAGCAAAACAGAGCGCTCAAATGCAGCTGCAATGTCGCACTTATCCTGCTCGCTCATCTCTCCAGACTTCTCTAACGCCTCTATCTGCAGCCGCACCGCATTCTTAAGCCCCGAAAGCGAAAAGGCAACTAAAGCAGAGTTTTGCATCGGTATCGGAAGCGTAAAACGCTTCGCATCTCCCCGTTTTGCCATCTTCTCAATAATCGGTCCCCCTGGATACCCAAGCCCAAGCATCTTCGCTACCTTATCGTATGCTTCTCCGACACTATCGTCAATTGTAGTAGCAAGTACGGTAATATCGTTATACTCTTTTACCATCAAAAGCTGCGTATGCCCACCCGAGAGCAGTAAAACAAGCATCGGCAACTGCACCTCTTTTTCGATAAAAAGAGAGTATATATGCCCCTTCAGGTGGTTTACCCCAATAATAGGAACCTCAAGCAAAGCCGCAACTGCCTTTGCCATTATCACCCCCTCATGGAGCGAAACAGAGAGCCCAGGGTGCGTGGTAACTGCCACCGCCTCTATATCTTTAAAGTATGGCTTAAAACCCTCTAAAAGTTTTGGCAGAGCAACCGCATGCATCCGGCTAGCAAGCTCTGGCACAACACCGCCATAGCGACTATGCTCCAACTCCTGCGAAACTTTTTTATGTGCTACAAGCTGCAGTGTTTTACTATCTGTCAAGGCTATAGAGCTGTCATCACAACTGCTCTCTATACTCAAAATCAATCCCACTCTCTTCCTTTACTAAAACTTCTACTCCCCACACTTATGTTTCAAGTCAAACTGCTCAAAAATCCACTCCCAATCGCCATAACCACTATCACTATTAATATGCCCTGCACCCTCTAGTATGCTAAAATTAGCACCATACTTTTTGGCTATCTCTTCCGCCTCTTTGGGGTCACACCACTTGTCGTTATCAGAGCTTACAACAAAAACCTCTTTCGCTCCAAGCCTCTGTGGCTTAGGTGCCGGAAAAAAAGAGTTGATAGTCTTCTCATGAGTGCTCAAAGAGGGCATCGCAACCAGATAAAGTTTATCAATGGCAACACGATACCTACTTGTATACCAAAACCATAGCGTATTTGCCAAAGAGTGACAGAGAACAATATTTGGTTTAAACCCTCTCATCTGCTCATCCAGCTGCGCTAGCCAATCATCCTTCTTGGGAAAATGAGGATTCTTTAACAAAGGAAACGAAACAGCCCTATAGTTACATGCCAACTTACACGCTAATTTCGCCTGCCAATGCGG
>JANTGQ010000092.1 GCA_024762845.1 Nitratifractor sp.
ACTGTTTTAACGGGTCAGTCTCTCTTGATTTAAAGCGTTTTGCCTGCTCCTCTTTTGAGACAGAGAAGTAAAACTTAAAGAGTTGTATCCCCTCATCTACAATCATTTTTTCAAACTCTGGTGCATCTTTTAAAAATTTATGGTGCTGTCTCTCTGTACAAAAACCCATTACAGGCTCTACCATTGCTCTATTATACCAACTTCTATCAAACAATACTATCTCACCCGCAGCTGGTAAATGCTTTACATATCTTTGAAAATACCATTGTGTTTTTTCTGTATCACTTGGCTTTTCAAGCGCTACAACTCTTGCCCCTCTTGGATTTAAATGCTCTGTAATTCTCTTAATCGTTCCACCTTTACCGGCAGCATCACGACCCTCAAAAATCATTAAAACTTTTAAACCCTTATCTTTAACGTAGTTTTGAAATTTCAGAAGCTCAATTTGGAGTTTTCTAATCTCTCTTTCGTACTCTAGTGTCTCTTTTTTAACCCAAATCTGAACTTTCTCACTCTTTTTACTACCCTTTGCTTTTACTGCATCCTCTTTTTTATTCTCTTTTTTTTCTACTTGTTCTTTTCTCTCTTTAACTGCCATCTATCCCCCTATCCTATAAATTTACCATTTTGAGTTCTTTGTGCCTCCATATTCTCCAACTCTCTCGCACCAGATATAACAATATCTTGATTTAAAGAGTAATCTAACTCTTCTGAGCGATCTTCGTAATCTACAGAGTTGAGAATTACTTTAAGAACCTCTAACCTTGCCAAGTGCTTGTCGTTTGAGCGCACTACAGTCCATGGAGAGGTAAAGGAGTGGGTCTGTTTGAGCATCTTGTACTTTGTATTTGTAAAATCATCCCATCTCTCCTGTGCCTGCACATCAATTTCGCTCAGTTTCCACTGTCTTAGAGGGTCGGTTTTTCTTCTCTCAAAGCGTCTTGCCTGCTCCTCTTTTGTAACAGAGAAGTAGAGTTTTATCAAAATAATCCCTTGTCGTACTAAATCTTTTTCGAACCCTTTTACACCTTTCATAAAATCTTCGTACTCTTTTTCGGTACAAAAGCCAAACACTGGCTCGACCATTGCACGGTTATACCAAGATCTGTCAAACAGCACTATTTCACCTGCACGCGGAAAGTGCTGAACATACTTTTGATAAAACCATTGAGTCTTTTGCTCTTCTGTCGGTTTACCAAGCGCTACAACTCTATAGTGTTTCTCATTCATATATCTTGTAACTCTACGGATTGTTCCACCTTTACCGGCTGCATCGCGACCCTCAAAAAGGATAATCATCTTCTTGCCATGCTCTTCTAAATGTTTTTGCAGCTTAATAAGTTCTGCCTGATACGGCTTTAACTCTTGCTCTTGTCTACGTTTTGTAACTGCTTTTTTCTCTTCGTGTTTAAGCCCTTTATTCTGTTTGTAACTATTTATAAGCGCATCTAAAGAGACCTCTTCCCCATCTATATTTATTGTTTTTTGTTCTTCTTGTTCCATCGTTCCTCCTATATTTATATCTATATTTTAATACTTTCTTTCGACTTGGGAGTAAAAAATTCACAATTTAATAGAGATAATAAGCAGACTATAACTTTTTGTCACATTTCTCAATAGAGTTTTACAAGAAGTCTAATACATAACAGTAAGTTTTAAAAAGGTGTGATTGTAAGAGGCAGCGTTAGAGCGTAAAAGCTCTACATGCTTGTAGGTTAAATTATTTGTTTAATTTCTTAACAAATTTCTCTATTCTTCGTATTCCCTCTTTGATTGTAACCATATCTGTTGCAAAAGAGAATCTAAAGTAGCCTTCGGCACCAAAGCCGACTCCTGGTACAACTGCGACACCATAGTCGCTAAGCAACTCTTTAGAAAACTGCATAGAGTCCATACTTACATCTTTTATATTAACAAAAAGATAGAACGCCCCTTGCGGTCGCAATACACTTAAGCCATCTATTGCATTAAATAGCTTCACTGCCTGCTCTGCACGTACTTCAAATGCTTCTCTCATTCTCTCAATATCAACATCTACACTTCCATCTAACGCTGTTATCGAAGCCATTTGTGTTATAGAGTTAATATTTGAAGTACTCTGCGACTGCAAAGAGGTCATCTTTTTTACCAACGCAGTATTCGAACTTGCAAGATACCCCATTCTCCAACCAGTCATTGCTACAGATTTACTCAATCCATTTACGGTTATTGTTCTTTGAAACATATCATCACTAATTGCTGCTGCAGATACAAACTTTGCATCACCAAAAACAAGCTTTTCATACATTTCATCACTTACAACCCAGATATTAGTACCTTCAAGAACTTTTGCCAACCTCTCTAACTCCTCTTTGGAGTAGATAGAGCCAGTAGGGTTAGAAGGGCTTGTAAGTATTATCATCTTTGTCTTTGGAGTAATAGCATCTTCAAGCTCTTTTGCAGTAATCTTAAAACCGTTTCTCTCATCTGTATCTACTGTTACAGGTGTTGCCCCTGCAAACTTTACAAGCTCTGGGTAAGTAACCCAGTAAGGTGCAGGTATAATTACCTCATCACCCTCTTCAAGCAAGGCTTGCGTAATATTAAAGAGAGACTGCTTTGCCCCATTACTCACTAAAATTTGCTCAGTAGTGTACTTTAAACCGTTTTCACGATCTAGTTTGTTCGAAATCGCTTCTAAAAGCTCAGGAATACCCGCTACTGCTGTATAACGAGTAAAGCCATGGTTAATAGCATCTATTGCTGCCTCTTTGATTTTAGAAGGTGTATCAAAATCTGGCTCTCCTGCTGAAAAGCTTAATATATCTTTACCTGCAGCCTTTAACTCTCTTGCCAGAGTTGATATCTCTATAGTTAGAGAGGGAGAGAGAACCTCTATCCTTTTAGAAAACATAAAAAATCCTTATCTAATTTACATAATTATACAAAACTACTGCTTGTTTCTCTTTAAAAGCTCTTCAAGAGTTATCGTCTCTTCTTGCTTTTGAACCAAATCTTTTATCCAGAGTGTACCATTTTGTAACTCATTTTCGCCAATTACAAGGCAGTATCTTGCATCTACTCTATCTGCTGCTTTCAGATGCGCTTTGAGCTTTCTAGGGGTATACTCTACCACCGCTTTATCAAATACTTTTAACTCTTTGGCAACCCCAATAACTCTATCAAGCGCTACCTCATCCATAGCCCCTATATAGTAGCCCTCTTTTTTATTATCCTCAAGAGTAATTAAATCCATCACCCGCTCAATCCCGATTGCAAAACCAACAGCAGAGGTTGGCTTACCGTCTAGAAACTCCACTAATCTATCGTATCTTCCGCCACCTGCAATTGCATTTTGTGCCCCTATTTCGCTGCTTACAAACTCAAACGCTGTTTTACTGTAGTAGTCAAGCCCACGTACCAGGTTTTTATTGACACTATATTTTATACCGTTTTGCTCCAATAACTCTTTGAGTTTTGCAAAATCTTTGTTGCAGCTTGCACACAAATTATCTGTAATTTTAGGTGCATCACCCAACTCATCCTTACAACTTTGTACCTTGCAATCGAGTACACGAATTGGGTTTGTATCAATTCTTCTATTACAATCTTCACACAGAAGCTCTTTTTTAGACTCTAAATATGATACAAGAGACTCTTTATATCCTGGCATACACTCACTGCACCCTAAAGAGTTTATCTCTAAAGTGTAGCCAATACCAAGTCTATCAAAAATAGTTGCAATCAACTCTATTGTCATATAATCTTCGTATACAGAAGCTTCTCCAAAGCTTTCGCAGCCAAATTGATGGAACTCTCTTAAACGCCCCTTTTGCGGTCTCTCATAACGAAACATTGGTCCATGGTAGTAGTATCTATACTTTCCGCCTGCTCTATCGAGCTTATTCGATACAAAATAGCGCACAACCCCTGCTGTTCCCTCTGGGCGCATACAGACATCGTTTCCACCTTTGTCGGTAAATTGATACATCTCTTTATTTACAATATCGCTACTCTCACCAACAGAGCGTTTAAAGAGTGCTGTATCTTCCAAGATTGGTGTCTCTAGATAACTGTAGCCATATCGCTTGGCAACACTGCTTGCAACATCTAAAAAATAGTTAAACTTGGCAGCATCACTCCCTGCCAAATCTTTCATTCCTCGTAACGGATTAATCATTTAAAAACCTTTACACCCCAACACTGTGAAGTTCCCCTAAATTATTCTGAAATTATAGCGATTAGTTGTTAATATACTCTATAATCTTCGTATGTATTGTATCTATAGGCTCTGTAGCATCAATTAGCATATAATCAAGCCCCATATACTCTACTACCCTTTGCATGCTCTCTTGAATTTTCAGCAGATACTCAAACCCTCGCTGCTCTATCTTATCCTGCTCTCTTGAACCAACTCGTTGCTTAAGTGTCTCTCTATCGATAGAAAAAAGAACAATTTTTTGGGGTAAGCACTCCATTAAGGCAAAACGATTTAACTCTATTAAAAAGTCTAAATCAAAGCCAGCTTCCAAAGCATACGCCACACCCGAGAGAAAACCTCTGTCTGAGACAATAAGTTTATCGCTGTTTGGGGCAATAACTTCGCTGTAGTGCTCTGCTCTATCTGCTAAAAAAAGTAGAAGTTCCGCACGTGAAGATGTTATCTTTGTATGCAGCAGCAACTCTCTCGCCTTTACCCCAAATGGTGTTCCACCAGGCTCTTTGGTAACAACTATATCTTTAAATTGCTCTTTTAAGAGCTCTATCTGTGTAGTTTTGCCACAACCATCAATCCCTTCGAAGAGTATATACATTTTATCCCTTCAGGTGTGGCAGTATCTCTGCAGGTACTAGATGCTCTATCTTGCCATCATATGTCAAGATAGCCCGCACAATTGAAGAGCTTATAAACGCATACTGAAGGCTTGGCATAAAGTAGACAGTGTCTAAATCTTTCTTTAAAGAGGCATTTGTATACCCCATCTGCAGCTCATACTCAAAATCACTTACAGCGCGCAGACCTCGGATAACAATATTTGCATCAAGTTCACTACTTAAATCTGCCAATAAGCCATGAAAAGGGACTACCTTTACTTTCTCTAGTCCTTTGGTAGCTAGTTTTACTAGTTCAACCCTCTTTTGATAGTTAAACATTGGACCCTTCTCTATATTATCCGCAACAGCTACAATTACTTCGTCAAAAACTTTACACGCCCTTTTTATAATATCTAAGTGACCCAAGGTTATCGGATCAAATGTACCTGGATAAATCGCTCTCTTCATACCTATTAACTCCATCTCTTAAATAAATTGTGCTCTATTCCTAAACTGTCAAACCATTTTCCAATTATAAACTTCTCCATCTCTTCGATAGTTTCTGCTTCGCTATAGTACCCTAAAATTGGCGGTGCAATCACAACCCCCAATGTAGCAAGCTTTTGCATATTCTCCAAAGCAATAGCCGAAAGTGGTAACTCGCGTGGAGCCAAAAGCAGTTTTTTCTGCTCTTTAATAGCCACTGCCGCAACTCTCGTTATTAGGTTATCCGAAATACCATACGCTATTTTTGCCAATGTATTCATAGAGCAAGGAATAACTGCCGTTGCATCAACCCGAAAAGAGCCACTTGATATTGCAGCTGCAATATTGCTATTGTTATATAGTGTAACACTACTGCTATGCTCATACTTCTGTACAATTTGTGCACTCTTACTATAGACTAGATGCACCTCTATATCTTTAGGCAGGTACTCTATAAATTTGTTACCAAGCGCAACACCACTAGCGCCACTTATTGCTACAACAACTCTCAAAACTTCTCCAAATCCAAAAGCCTTTCAAATCTCTTTTTACTTGAACTCGGATTACAAAAGCTGCCGAGTCTTGCACTCTGGGTGTTTCTTAAGATTCTAATGCACAATCCGGGTTAAAACTCATATAGTTGCAACTTAAACTCAAATAAATAAAAGAAAACTCATACAGTGTAATTAGGCTAAATTAATATTTTTATGAAGTATATCGAAAAAAGGTAAGTTTACTAAGTGGTACCTCGGGCCGGACTCGAACCGGCACGAGCAGAGCCCACCAGATTTTGAATCTAGCGTGTCTACCAATTCCACCACCGAGGC
>JANTGQ010000093.1 GCA_024762845.1 Nitratifractor sp.
CCGAGACAATTGTAACAATCCTTGAACCATTTGATATTCTCTCACTAGGTTTTAACTGCGGTACAGGACCCGACCAGGTTAAAAAGCACCTAAAGACACTCTCAGAGCTTTGCTCTATTCCTATTTCGGTACACGCCAATGCAGGGTTGCCGCAAAACCGTGGTGGATATACCTACTATCCAATGGGACCCGACGAATTTACCCAAAAGCAGCTCTCCTTTACAGAGTTTGATGGGGTAAGCTTTTTGGGTGGCTGCTGCGGTACCACCCCGCAACACATCCACGCCCTGCAAAAAGCGGTAGCAAATATTAAACCCAAAAAACCAACAGGGAGCATAAGCCCTAGTATCGCTTCGCTCTTTAACACAACCGAAATGTTCCAAAAACCAGCCCCCCTTCTTATTGGTGAGCGCAGCAACGCAACCGGTTCCAAAGCATTTAGAAACCTTATCTTAGACTCAGACTACGAAGGCACACTTACCGTTGCCCAAGAGCAAGTGCGAAGCGGTGCTCACTGTCTCGATGTAAATGTCGAATTTGCAGGGCGCGACGGCGCAAAAGATATGCGTGCTGTTATGGAGCTTTATAACCAAAAAGTACCTCTGCCACTCATGCCAGACGCCACTCGTGTAAACACAATAGAAGAGGCGCTTAAGTCTATAGGTGGTAAGCCAATTATCAACTCAACTAACCTCGAAGATGGCGAAGAGAAGTTCCACGCAATCTGTTCGCTGGCAAAAAAGTTTGGTGCTGCACTCGTTTGCCTAACAATCGACGAAAAAGGGATGGCAAAAACCAAAGATGAAAAACTAGCCGTTGCCGAGCGAATGTATAAAATGGCAACCGAAATACACGGCATAGACCCAAGCAACCTTATTTTTGATGTTTTAACATTTACTGTAGGCTCTGGAGATGTAGAGTATCGAGACGCCGCCATTCAGACAATGGAGGCAATTAGAGAACTCAGAGAGCGTCATCCTGAAGTTGGCACAACTTTAGGGCTCTCCAATATCTCTTTTGGGCTTAAAGCCAATGCAAGGCGTTTTCTAAACTCTGTATTTCTGCACCACTGTATCGAAGCGGGGCTTACAAGCGTAATTATTAATGTAAAACATATTATCCCAATCAATAAAATGAGCGAAGAGGATCGCAAAATATGCGAAGAGTTGCTCTTTAATGCCGACGATGAGACGCTCTTTAAATTTATAGACCACTTCTTAGATGTAAAAGTAGAAGAAGCTGGAGACGACGAAGCCTATAAAGCCCTACCTACAGAGGAGAAAATTGCCAAACTCTTAATGGATGGCGACAAAGAGCGAATGATTCCCCTGGTCGAAGAGGCACGCCACGAAATACACCCAGATAAAATAGTAAACGAAATCCTGATAGACGCAATGAAGGTAGTAGGCGAACTCTTTGGTGCCGGAGAGATGCAGTTACCGTTTGTATTGCAGTCAGCCGAGACCATGAAAGCAACAGTCGATTACCTAAACCCCTACCTTACAAAGCAAGAAAAAGAGACCGAAACAACACTGGTTATTGGTACAGTTAAAGGCGATGTACACGATGTAGGTAAAAACTTGGTAGATATTATACTTACAAATAATGGTTATAAAGTCATTAATGTAGGTATCAAAACAGAACTCGAAACCTATCTAGAAGCCTTTAAAGAGCATAGTGCCAATGCAATAGGAATGTCAGGGCTTTTGGTAAAATCTACAGCCGTCATGAAAGAGAACCTAGAGACAATGGCAGAGATGGGCTTGGATATTCCGGTGCTTGTAGGTGGAGCCGCCCTTACAAGAGGCTTTGTAGATGATTTCTGTCGTCCAATCTACAAAGGACCAATCCTCTACTGTCGCGATGCCTTCGATGGCGTAATCGCAATGAGCCGTATAGAGAAGTGGCTCGAAGAGAAGCAAAACAATCCAGATGCTATACTCGACACAAAACTAGCTGGCGACTTGGTAAAGAGAGTAGAAAAAGTGGAAAAAAAGGTAGTAATACCACCATTTGCCGAGATTAAAATGCCTTCATCCGTGCCAATCCCAACCCCACCATTTTGGGGCAGACGCGTTTTGCAAAAAGAGGATTTAGATATCAATATGGTCTTTGATTGGGTAAACAAAAAGATGGTCACCAAAATGCACTGGGGCTACAAAAGAGGCAAGATGGACAAAGAAGAGTACCAAAAACTACTCAAAGAGAAGGTCTACCCAGAGTATGAACGAATAAAACAAGAAATCATCGAAAAAGAGCTCTTTGAGCCAACTATAATTTACGGCTACTACCCATGCCGAAGCAACGACCAAGAGCTCTATCTATTTCCAGAGATAGAGGGCTGGAATATCGACGAAAACGCTTCACGAGAACCATTCGATGAGGTCAAAGAGAGACACACTGTTAAATTCACCTTCCCAAGACAGCACCGAAAACCCCATAGAGCACTATCCGACTTCTTTAAGCACGACAGACACGATGTTATAGCCCTCACCTGTGTGAGTGCCGGCTCTAAGTTTTCTGTATACGAAAAAGAGCTATACGACGCCGGCAAATACCTAGAGTACAACATGGTTCACGGCTTCTCGGTTGAACTTGCAGAAGCCTTGGCAGAGGTAGTACACAAGCAGATAAGAATGGATTTAAATATCCTAAAAGAGGACGAAGGCGCAACCTTGCGCGATGTAAGAATGCGCCGCTACCAGGGTGCCAGATACTCCTTCGGCTACCCAGCCTGCCCCGACCTAGAACAGAGCCGAGAACTCTTCGACATCCTAAAACCAGAAGAGTTCGGAATAGAGTTAAGCGAAACCTACCAAATCCACCCAGAACAGAGCACTACCGCATTAGTGGTGCACCATAAGGAGGCTACTTACTATGCGGTGTAACGCAATAGCCACCTATGCATTCCCATCGAGACGACGGGAACAAGGCTAAACTTCACTCTTTCCGTCTTTCCCTCGTTTGTCTAAAAAAATTACATTAGCTATACAAACTCCTATTCTATTTCCAAATCAACCACTTTACACATATATTCAAAATCTCTATCGCTGCACAACAGTATTAGGCTGTTTTCTATAGTTGTAGTGGCTATGAGTGTATCTATGGTACTTCGTATTGTGATACCTTGTTTTCTGCATGAAAAAAAGAGATATGCCGCAGCATCAAACGTCTCATGGGTGGGATAGTAAATCTTTTGTGTGCTTAAGTAGCGTTTGAGTGTTTCATACTCTTTTTCATCTTTTGCGCCTTGAAGTAGCTCTTGATAGGTAAATATAGAGATACCAAAAGGAATTTGATTTTGAATAATCTTTTCTAATTTTCTGCTTTGTTTTGTCTCTTTGCCTTTGAAAAAATCAATAAGCACAGATGTATCAATTAAATACACGATTATCTCTCATAGCCTTATAGTCATATTCATCATCAAAAGATATTTTACCTTTTAACTCTAATAATGAAAGCTTTTTAGCATTCTCCACAAACTCTTTTAATGCCAAATGCACTATTTCCTTCTTTGTAGTCACATTGGCATAACGAAAAGCCTCTTGAATTAATTCATCATCCAATACAATATTTGTTCTCATACTCACTCCTTAGTGTATATTTACGTGTATAGTATAGCACAAACATTATTTTTTAGCAAATCCTCGGCAAAAATTTTAGGGGCAGCTGACAATACACCACTTATATCCCGGATTATTCATTATAATTGCTTGAAATCTGCCAAACGCTTGTGCTACAGGTATTTGCGGAAAACTTGAAGTGCACCCATGTGTGCATCGATGGTTTCTTCGTAAGTGTATACAGTGCAATGGTTTGTGTAGAGTTCAGTAACCTCTAATGAATAATCCGGGTTGATACTATCTATTTCCTAAAATCTCAAATGCACCACATCTTACAAGTGGCTAAAGCAACATGGAAAGTCTCTTTCTTTAGAATATCTTGACAAATTTTTCTATTTGCACTGCAATTGTATATACAAAATAGGATTTAAAGGCTAAACGTTATGAAGAAAGCAATAAATATTAGGCTTGAAAAAGATGTTGTCCAAGCGCTAGATGAGTATGCGCATGAATTAGACAAAACAAGAACAAGTCTTGTTGAGAAAGCTATAGAGCTATATTTTGACAGGTTAGATGAAATGGTTGCCGATAAAAGAATTGATGATCTAAAAGCTGGGAAAACGACACTTGTTCCATTAGAAGAAGTTTTCAAAAAAGCCGGAATTGATGTATAAAATTGCATTTGACAAAAGTGCCCAGAAAGAGTTTTTAAAATTAGAGAGTGAGGCACAAAAAATTGTTTCAGTAAAAATTCTTGAATTACGAGATGGGAACTTCTCAAACGATAAGCAACTTAAGGGTAAACATAAAGGAAAATTTAGAAAAAGAGCCGGAAACTATAGGATAATATATCTAAAAGAGAATAATTTACTTGTGATTTCTGTTATTAGAATTGCACACCGAAAAGAGGTTTATTAGAATTTTGACGTTAGCAGCAAACCTCTCCATTTTTCTTGGCTAAATACATATGCTTTTAACCATATCGAGCCAAATAGAAATCTTATAGTGGTTTAATTGTATTTTGCTACAATAGATAAATAAAGAAAAAGGATATGCTATGCAACTTCAACCAAACTATATAGTCGATAACAATAATCGTAAAATAGCTGTTCAATTAGATATAAAGACTTATGAAAAAATCACAGAGACATTAGAAAATTATGCTTTGTTTAAATATATGGAAGAGAATAAAAGTGATGAAAAATTATCTTTGTCAGATGCTAAGGAGTACTATAATTCATTAAGACAAAAATCTTAAAATTATGAAAATTGAATATAGAAAAAAGTTTTTAAAAGAACTTGCAAAACTTCCTGCAAATATAGCAAAGGATATAGAAAATTTTGTATTTGAAGAGTTGCCATATTATTCAAGTTTAGGAGAAATTGGCAAGATTGAAAAAATGAGTGGCTATAGAAACTATTTTAAGATAAGATTCGGTAACTATAGAGTTGGTATAAAGAAAGAGAACGATTGTATAATTATTGAAACTGTAAAACATAGAAGAGAGATATATAAATTTTTTCCTTAGTGCAAACAACCACTACTTGAAATTTCATCTTTTTATTATGGTATTTTTAGTGGTCAGGCGTTGAATATACACCCTTCACAATCTTAGAAACCAAAGAGCGAGAAACACCCAAATGCTCAGCAATCCTCGCCTGAGTATACCCATCTTCTAATGCTAAGATAATAGCCTCATTTCTCGTGACATCACTAAAATGCTCTTGCAGACTCTTTTGATAGGCAGGTCGATTCGTATTATCTGCCGTTATCACTTTCTGTCTCTCTATCTCTTTGAGTATTTTTAGCTCTTCATCCCTGAGTTTAACACCGATGATCTCTTGCACATTCTCATACGTTAGCTCTTCTAATAACTTAGAGTGCTTTGTGCAAACGACGGGTACCTCTCCATTGGCAATGACGGCTCCTAAGGTATAGGGATACTCTCCAATGCTATTGACAATCCCTGCCTCTATCGGGTTCTGTTCAATATAACGAATAAGTGTATAGTAGTACTCATCATGTGTTATATAGCGAGAATAGAATCTCCCTTGCCAAAAGTGTCCTGAGCGTTTCTGTTTTTTATTGGCATAGATGGCGTAATTGGCATTGATATGTTTCATAAACAAAGAGAGGTTTTCCAACTGTGTCTCTACAAGAAGATGAAAATGGTTGGACATCAAGCAGTAATCATGTAAAATCACTTTATAGTTTCGGCACGCTTTACAGACTATTTTTAAAAACGTTTCGTAATCGCTCTCATAGAAAAAAATATCAGAACGATTGACACCTCGGTTGATGACGTGGTGATAGCCTGATAGGTCTATTCTTGGTTTTCTTGGCATTGGGTTTGCTTTTTTAGGTGGTATTATGCAGTTTTTTAGTAGATATTCAACGTCTGACCCCTACCCAAAAAGACTTCGTAATATTAGCCAGGTGCGACGATAAGCCGGGTTCTGTCGTTGGGTAGTTATTTATCTAGGCGCATTGTTGCCAATGCGCTCGAGCG
>JANTGQ010000094.1 GCA_024762845.1 Nitratifractor sp.
AAACAAAAGGAATTACGATGTTAAAGAAAATTATTTCTGTAGCTGCAGTATCAGCTGTTGTTGCAACTAGCATTAGTGCAACTGAATTAAATGGTAGAGGTGCTTCTTTCCCTGGACCTGTATATAAAGCTTGGACAAGTGCATATAACAAAGCAACTGGTGTTAAAGTTAACTATACTCCAACTGGTTCTGGTGATGGTATTAAATCTATTATCAAAAGAAGTGTTGATTTCGCAGGTAGTGATAAACCACTTAAGCCAGAAAAATTAGCTAAAGAAAAACTTTACATGTTCCCAGCTGTAGTTGGTTCAATTGTACTTGCTTACAACATTGATGGTGTTAAAGATGGTGAGTTAAAACTTTCACGTGCTGCAATTGCTGCAATCTTCAGTGGTAAAGCAACTAACTGGGATGATGAAATCATTGCTAAAGACAACAAAGGTTTAAAACTTCCACACGAGCCTATTACTGTAGCTGTAAGAGCTGACAAATCAGGTACAACATTTAACTTTACTTACTTCCTTAACAAAATTGACGAAAGTTTCAAAGTTAGCAAAAAACCAGAGTGGACTGCTAAAAAAGTTGTTGCTGGTAAATCTAACTCAGGTGTTACTGCAAACATTAAACAAATCAAAAACTCTATCGGTTACATTGAGTACTCTTACAAAATGTCAGAAAACCTACCAGCTGCACAAGTGCAAAACAAAGAGGGTAAATTTATTAACCCAACTGTAAAATCTTTCCAAGATGCTGCTAAATATGCAAGCTGGACTAAAGAGAACGATTTCTATGCTGTAATTGGTGACCCAAAAGGTGCAACAAGTTACCCAATCGTTGCTGCTACATTTATTCTTTTACCAGCTGAAAAAGCTGATACTAACAAAGAAGTTACTAAATTCTTTGACTGGGCATACGCAAACGGTGACAAAGCTGCTGCTGATTTAGGATATGTTCCATTACCAGCATCTACTAAAGATGAAATCAAAAAATACTGGGCTGAAAAAATTAAGTAATCCCGTAGACATTTGGGCACTTGCCCGAGTGTTATTTGTAACACCTCTATTTTAAAACCCTATTCAAACATATTACAATTTTCTTTTTAAGCAAAGAACAGTTACCATTTTGTTACCAAAATATAGTAATATTCGGTGTATTTTTTTAGAAAGGAAATTAGGCATGGTAGGTAAGTTATTTAAAGACTTTTCGCTATTCTCCGCTGTACTTATTTTAATCATTCTAGCCGGTATTTTTAGTATTCTCTATGTGTATGCAAGTGATTCTATTCATCAATTTGGCTTTGATTTTTTTACAACAAAAACGTGGGTACCCGGTGAAGATGATGATGGTGGAGTATTTGGAGGGTTGATACCAATTGTAGGGACACTACTTTCAACTCTTATTGCAATGGTTCTTGCAGTTCCAATTGCGATGGGGATAGCAATATTCCTAACAGAGGTTGCCTTTCCATGGCTAATTAAACCAGTCTCTATTGCTATAGAACTACTTGCAGCAATTCCAAGTATTATCTATGGTATGTGGGGGCTTTTTTATTTTGCTCCAATTGTTCAGGAACTTTTTGGGGGAAGTGGCGTAGGGTTGTTAACAGCTGGTATTGTGCTAGCAATTATGATTATCCCTTTTATGTCTGCAATTACAAAAGATGCGATGAACACAGTTCCAGGTGTACTTAAAGAGAGTGCATATGCAATGGGTGCAACAAAGTACGAAGTAATTAAAGATGTTGTAATGCCATACTCTAAAACGGCAATTATAGGTTCAGTTATCTTGGCACTTGGTCGTGCACTTGGTGAGACAATGGCAGTTGCATTCTTAATTGGTTCTATTGTTACGCTACCAGGCTTAATTACAGACCCTACAACGTCTATTCCGGTACTATTGGCTAACAACTTTGCAGAGGCACAAGATTTAGAGCTCTCTAGTATGTACTACTTGGCATTGATACTATTTGCGGTAAGCTTTGGTATTATCTCGTTCGCGAAATTCTACTTCTTGAGGAGAAAATAATGAAGAAAAGATTGCTTTTAAATAAAATAGTATTAATGTTGTCGACCTTCTCGGCACTGATTGGTTTAGCATTTCTTTTTTGGATTTTAGGGACTCTTATGGTTAAGGGGCTCTCTACAATGCATTGGGATATCTTTACTAACGACTTGGTTCAAGGGGGGATACGTAACTTACTTATTGGGCAATTTATTATGGCACTTATGGCAACAGCATTTGCAGTACCTCTTGGTATGATGGCAGGTATCTACTTGCGAGAGTATAGCAATAACAACAAACTTGCAATGATTGTAAGAAACCTGAGTGATGTTATGATGAGTGCACCATCTATTGTAATTGGTGTTTTTGTTTATGCAATTTATGTAGATAAGGTAGGACACTTTGGTGGTTGGGGTGGTGTTATTGCCCTTACTATTATGATGATTCCAATTATTGTATCGACTACAGATAATATGCTCTCTTTGGTTCCAAAAGAGTTTAGAGAAGCGGGTATCGCACTTGGTGGAAGCAAACATAAAATTATTATGCAAATTGTTGTAAAAGCTGCAAAGGTTGGTTTAACAACAGGTATTTTACTATCTTTCGCAAGAGTAGTAGGTGAGACAGCACCATTGTTGTTTACATCTGCAAATAACCAGTTTTTAACATTTAACCTAAATGACCAGTTTCCGTCATTAACTGTAAGTATCTATAACTTGGCTACTTATCCTGACCAGGCGAGTAAGGACTTGGCGTGGGCTGCGTCGTTTGTGTTGACGGTAATTGTTTTGGTAATTAACCTTGGCGGTAGATATATAACAAGAAATAAAGATTAAGAGGGAGTTAAGAGAATGGCAAACAAAGATATTATGAGGGCAGAGGATTTTAGTTTTACCTATCCGGGAGCTCCAGCACCTACACTAAAGCATATTAATATGCCAATTGAGAAGAACAAAATTACAGCGCTTATTGGACCGAGTGGGTGTGGTAAATCTACACTACTTCGTGCATTTAACCGTATTCACGACCTCTACCCGGGTTTAGTATATGATGGAAAAATCCTTTTAGCCGATAAAGATGGTAAAATGGAGAATATACTTGATCTACATAAAGAGGATCAGCTTGTAAAGTTGCGCCAAAGGGTTGGGATGATTTTCCAAAAACCTACACCTTTTCCTATGAGTATATATGACAATGTTGCTTATGGGTTAAGATTAAGTGGTGTAAATGCAAAATCAGAGCTCGATGGCAGGGTAGAGAAAGCACTTAAAGGTGCAGCAATTTGGGAAGAGACAAAAGATAGATTGTCAGACTCTGCAATGGGTATGTCTGGTGGTCAGCAGCAGAGACTTTGTATTGCAAGAGCTGTTGCACTTAAACCGGATGTACTTTTGTTTGACGAACCAACATCTGCGCTTGACCCTATCTCGACAGGTGCAATCGAAGAGCTAATTGCAGAGCTTAAAGAAGAGGTAAGTGTTGCAATTGTAACGCACAATATGCAGCAAGCAAGCCGTTTAAGTGACTATACTGCATTTATGTATTTAGGTGACTTAATAGAGTTTGATAAAACGAAAAAGATCTTTACAGACCCAAGTGAGAAACTAACAGAAGATTACATTACAGGGAGGTTCGGATAATGTTACAAAAAAACGAAGAGGCACTCAAAAACCTACTAGAGAAGAGCTACAACTATGCGCTTAATGGAAAAAATGCTTTCAGTATGATGATAGAAGGGTACCAAAAAAGAGATACAGCACTCTTACAAGAGGCAAAAGAGCTTTTAAAAGGTAGTAAAAAAGATGAGTCCAAAATAGATATGAAAGCAGTAGAGACTTTAGCGCTCTATTCGCCAGAGGCTAGAGATTTACGTCGTGTTGTTGCACTTATTAAGGTTGTTGCAGAGTTTAGTAGAATTAATGATTATATTAAATCTAAAATTAATAGTGTTATTGAAGAGATTGTAAATGATGAAGCGTTAGAAGAAGAGGGTACAAGACTTGCATTCTTTAAGAGTACACTCAAAGCGCTCAGCGATGCTGTAGAGTTAGTAAAAGAGGATAATAGTTCAAGATTAAACCAGCTTATCAGAGATATAAGTATCGAAGAGAGTAAATGTGATGACTTCGTTGCAATTCTAGAGAAAAACATTATTCTTAATATTTGCGAAAATAGTGATGAGATGGAAAACTTTGCAAAGAGACTTGTAAATGTAAGAAAACTCGAGAGAGTATCTGACAGATGTATGAACATTGCAAAACTAATGAAGTACGCAGTAGAGGGTGGTAAACTGAAACTGTGAGCCAATTGGTCTTGATAATTGAAGATAATGAAGATATTCTAGAGTTAGAAGAGCTTCATTTACGCAAAGCCGGTTTTGATGTTTTGGGCTTTTTAAGCACCAAAGGTGTGGAGCAGGCTTTGGAAGAGGAGAGAGTAGATTTATTAATTGTAGACCGTAACCTACCCGGCGTTGAAGGGAGTGAGTTTGTAGAGCAGCTTCGCCACAAAGGGTTTGAGCAGCCGGTTATCTTTGTCTCTGCAAAGGTTGCAGACCACGAAGTTGAAGAAGGCTTTTTAAAAGGTGGCGACGACTATATAACCAAGCCTTTTAATATGAACGAGTTGGTTTTGCGTGTAAAAGCAAGGCTCTCTCGTTACATAGGGAACTTACAATTAATTAAACACCGAGATTTGCTTTTCGATATTGATAACTCACAAGTGAAGCTTGCCGGAGAGGTGCTCTCTCTAACCTCTTTGGAGTTTCGCTTGCTCTTCTATTTAGTAAAAAATAAAAGCCGTGTTGTAAGTAGAGATGAACTACTAGATGAAGTTTGGAAAGAGGATGTTGGCTATAAGAGCGTTAATATGGCTGTTTCGAGACTTAAATCTAAAATAGAGAAGAACGATACTTATATAGAGGCAATTCGTGGTGTTGGGTATAAGATATGTTAAAACTCCACCAGCACTTTTTTAGAACCTCTTTTCTTTTTATTATAATATTTTTTCTGCTTTCGCTATGGCTTAGTTACTACTTTGTAAAAAAAGTAGAGCTAGATGCCGCAGACACAACTTTAAGAAAAATGCTTGCTGCTATGAGCGCCAATAGCAATTTAAATATAGAGTATTTGCATAAAGTAGCTCAAAAAACAAATGTTCGTATTACATATATCGATAAACAAGGCAAAGTGCTTTTTGACAGCCTCTATAATGCTGCGCAGATGGACAACCACCTTAAAAGACCTGAAATTTTAGAGGCAAAGAGTAGCCAAATCGGCAGCTCGCAGCGCTTTTCGAATACATTAAAAAGAGAGTTGCTCTATGTAGCCCAAAAAGTGCAGAGTGGTTATTTACGTGTTGCTACAAGTATGCAGTCGATATATGAGGTAATCTACTCTGTTTTTATAAAAGTAGCACTCCTTTTTGTTATACTTTTTATTGGGATTATATACTTTAGTAACCGAATGGGTAGAAAAATTGCCAAAGACTCTGAAGAGATAGATAGTGCCCTGGAGTCACTTTTAAATAAAGAGTTCTCTATCTATCTGGGTAATATCAGCTGCTGTAAAGAGTTTAAGCAGATTGCCAAAAAGATAGAGAAACTTGCAAAGCGGCTAAAGAAGAGAGAGAAGCAAAAAAACCGATACACAGGTCGTTTAAAAGAGATAACAAAACGCCAAAGTGATATCATCTCGGCAATTAGCCACGAGTTTAAAAACCCTGTAGCTGCAATTGTAGGCTACTCTCAAACCCTTATAGAGACCCCGGATTTAGACAGCTCTCTTAAGAAAAAGTTTCTTAGTAAAATAGAGGCAAATGCAGAAAAAATATCGTCGATGATAGACACACTCGCACTCTCGATACGTCTGGAGAATAACAATATAACCCTTAATAAAACCACCTTTAACCTAAAAGATATCGCACAAAGCACAAAAGAGATGCTCCAAGCAAAATATAAAAATCGCCAAATAACACTTGAGTGTCAAGATGTCTATGTAGAAGCCGACAGAAATATGTTAGAGAATGTCTTTATAAACCTAATCGAAAATGCCCTTAAATACTC
>JANTGQ010000095.1 GCA_024762845.1 Nitratifractor sp.
TTTGCTACATGCACTCCCAAGCAATCTAGGTAAAACTCTCGATTTAGGCTGTGGAAGCGGAAGGCTCTATAGAGCACTTGTGAAAGAGTCAAAATCTGTTGAACACTTCTATGGTGCCGATTTTGCAGAGTCTATGTTAAAGCTCCACCCAAAAGCAAAGAACATAGAGCTTCTCAGTGCTGATTTTAACACCGAAGAGAGCTTTGCGCAGCTACGTAAGCTTGGGGCAGAAACACTGCTCTCAGCCTCTGCTCTGCAGTGGGCAAAAGATATCGACTTTACACTTGAGCAATGCGCTACACTTGCACCCTTTGCAGGCTTATTTCTCTTCTGTAGTGGCACATTTAAAACCTTGCACAAAAGTGTGGGGCTGCGCTCTCCTATTCACTCGTGCGAAAAAATTGAGAGTGCTTTTAAGAGTCACTACAAAGCAGCTAAAATAGAGAAGTACAACTTCTCTCTGCCTTTTGCCACAACGCTCGATATGCTCCGCTACATAAAACTAAGCGGTGTCAGCGGGAACCTGCAGCTCTCATACACTCAAATGAAGCATATTTTAGAAAATTACCCCCTCAAATATTTAGAGTTTGAGACAATACTATTAACTGGAGAGAGTAGATGTTAGCTATTAGCGACTATAAAGAGCTGCTGCTACAGCAAAAATTTTACGAAGCTCACGAGAAGTTAGAGGAGTACTGGTTTCCCAGGCGCAAAGAGAAGAGCAGAGGTGTTTTAATTGTAAAAGGTTTTATAAACGCTGCCGTAGCATTTGAACTAAAAAAAAGAGGGCGCCAAGAGAGTGCCTTGAAGGTTTGGAAGACATATAAAAAATTTTCTCTTCTTATAGAGAGTGACGAGAATGATTTTATAGAGTTAAAAGAGTTTGTAGAGGATTATGCGAAAAAATATCTTTTTTAATGCTATAATTTTAGAAAAAAAAGAGCCAAAATGAAAAAAATTATTCTTATAATACTACTCATAATTGTTTTACTTATTATATCTGCTGTAGCGCTCCTTTTTACGCCAGCTGGCAGCAACAGTGTTATTAAACCCCTACTCAATAGTTATCTTGCCAAAAAGATTGATAATCCAAAAATAGAGGTCAATAAACTTGATAGTAAATTTGGTACAATTAACCTCGAAGCCTCTGCAGATAATGGTATAGCACTCTCTTCAAGTGGAGAGATAAACTATCTTAACCAAAAGTTCGACCAGCACTACACAGTAGATGCAAAGAGTGTAAAAGTAGAGGGGCGCGATATACAGATGGATCTCGATGTCAAAGGGCAGGCAGTTGGAAGTAGTGAAAACTTTGGTGTTAATGGTGCCGGAAGAGCATTTGATTCGAATATAAAGTATAAATTTATTATTAAAGATGGCAATCCCCAGGCGATTACAGCCTCTTTAAACAGTGCTCAAATTGCCAAGATATTTGCACTAGCAAATATGCAGCCACTCGCAGACGGCTACTTGTTTATAGACTCCGAAATTCCAAGCCTCGACGAGAGTAACCCACGTGGAGCAGCCAATATAGAGGTAAAGAACGGGCGTTTTAACGAGAGAATTCTTAGCAAAAAGTATGGTATAAAACTCCCAAAAAACGAAAAATTTATTGCTAATATCGATGCAAAAGTAAATAAAAAACATATTCTCACCCGTGGGGATATTAATACAACAAGTGCCAAAATCAAGATAAAAAAGCTCACCTCTTCTCGTGATTTCTCTATTATTAAAGGGTACTTTCGGCTCAATATCGAGCAACTCTCCAGACTCTCCCCAATACTTAACATCGCTCTTCAAGGCAGCGCTGTTGTAGATGGCGCTATCTATAAAAACTTTAAACAAAAGGCTACTCAAATCGTTGCCACTACAAAGTCGCTTGGTGGACAAAGCCGGATAAATTTGAACAATAAAAAATTGACTCTTAATTTGCAGAGTATATCAATTCCAAAAGTGCTGCACACCTTTAAACAGCCCTCTTTTGTAAGTAAAGGAAGCCTAAGTGGAAAAGTCTACCTGCAAGACTATAGCAAATTAAATGGAGATTTCAAACTCGCAAGCAGCGGAACGCTTAATAAAAAACTTTTAAAAATTACTCTGCCAAGTTATGCCTACAACATAAAGAGTGAGGGTCATCTAAAAGATGCCACACTTATTGCAAAAAAGACGCAGGTTGTTTCGCACTTTGTCAATGCAACCTTTAGCAATACACGCTACGCTCTACTTACGAATGCAGTCGACAGCGACTACTCTATCTACGTAAAAGATTTGGCTGGGTTTAATGCTATCAGCCCCCAAAAGATGCAGGGCGAACTAGAGGTCGTCGGCTCTCTTAGAAACCAGGGCAGCTATACAGTAGCAAGCTTTAAAAGCAACTCTTTGGGTGGTAAACTAAGTGGTGAGTATGCTCCACAAAGTCTAAAAGCCACGTTTAAAAATATCTCTCTGCCTAAGACTCTGCATATGTTTAAGATGCCTCATATTTTTACCAAAGGTGTCGCAAGTGGAAATATTCGGCTAACAGATATAGAAAAAGGCAATGGGCTCTTTACGCTACAATCAAAAGGCGGCTTTGATACAAAGACCCTACAGAGTCTGACAGAGCTTAATTTTACCCCTCCATTTAACTACAGTATGCTTATTAAAAACGGTATCATTAAAGACAACAGAGTACTTACAAAACCGCAACTGCTTATAAGCTATGGAAAATTTAATTTCGACTATCTTAACTATGATATAAGCCGCCAGGCACTTAGCACCAAATTTAGAGCCGAAATAAATGATCTGGCAAAACTGAACTCTCTTAGTGGTCAAAAACTGCAAGGCTCTTTTGCCCTCAACGCCTCAATAAAACAAGACCCCAATAATCTACTTCTAAATGCCAGTGCCAAAGAGCTTGATGGGGTTATCAATTTGATACAAAAAAATGCACAACTCAAGGTGGATGCTGCAGGAATAAGTGTTGTCAAGCTACTTAAAATGCTTAGTTACGAACAGATTTTAGATGGCATAGCAATTGCCAATTTAGACTACAACACCAAGTCGCAAAACGGCAAATTTAAAGCTACTCTCAACGAAGCTAGATTCCTAAACTCAACACTCGTAGAGACGCTGAGAAATGTAGCCCACTTTGATCTTGCGCAAGAGGTCTTTAGTCGTGCAACACTACACGGTAGAATCAACAAAGGTAAAGTACTCTTTAATCTTAATACCAGCTCACAAAGAACAAAAATCAGGATAAAAGAGGGGGAGATAGATAGTAAAAAAGGGACAATAGATGCACGTGTAACGGTAACATTTAACAAACTTGACTACCCATTTGATTTAAGCGGTCCACTTAAAAAGCCGCGTGTTAAACTTGTATTTGGCGGAGAGGTTAAAAGAAGAGTTATCGGTACAGTAAAAAAAGCGATTCTTGGGAAAGATGCCAATAAGACACTTAATAAAATTATCCCAAATGAGTTAAAAGATAAAAATATTCAGGATCAAATAAAAAAAGTAGTCCCAAAAGAGATTAAAGGTCTCTTCGAAAACCTCTAGCGATGTTTGAGATTGCAGACTATATAGGTATCGCCGCATTTGCTACAAGCGGCTTTTTAGTAGCACTCAGAAACAGGCTTGATCTGCTTGGTATCTTTGTCTCTCTCTTTCTTACAGCACTTGGTGGCGGAATAGTACGAGACATTATACTGCAGCAGACACCCTACTCTTTTACCCACAATGCACCCGCACTCATACTTATTACCATAATGGTCGTACTAACACTCTTTCGTATCCAAAACCATAATGCACTCGAGGGCAATCCTGTATTTATTATAAGTGACTCTATAGGGCTTGTCTCTTTCTCAATATCTGGAGCAATACTCGCAATTGAGCACAACTTTAACTTTACCGGTGTTTTGGCACTAAGCTTTATAACAGCAGTTGGCGGTGGTATTGCGCGCGATATTATTATAAATGAAGTACCGCTGGTTTTTAAAAGTGGGTTTTACGGCACTATCTCTTTGCTTGTGGGGCTAATTATTATTGCACTAGACTACCTTCAGGCTGTCAATATCTTTACTCTTGCCACGCTATTTCTTAGCGCAACACTTTTACGCATTATTGCCTACTATAAAAAGTGGTCTGTTCCAACACTATAACTAAAGGGCATCTCTAAAAACTTTTACAGCTGTCGGGTATCTCAGCCCTAAAGGTTAAATCAACTCGCTTATGCAGCGGTAGATTTATATCGTGGTAGGTAAAGATATGGATACTCTTGATGCCACTGTCTATAAACTGCGCACCCTTTCGCCAGGTATACTCGAACTCATACTCTCCTTTGAGAATATCACTAATGTTTTTACGGTAGTACTTACCCGGCGGAATAATAATTGTCGGCAGTTTACTTTTTGGAAAATCTTCGCCATAGGGTGTAGATGCCACACGAATTGCCAAAAAACAGTTTATTGAGCTATTCTTTGCATAGAGCGCAATATCTATAGGTGTTTTTTTACCAATGTTTTTAATGCTCTGCGGAATCTTTGGCAAATTAAACTCTGCAAAAAGCACTGAAGATAGCAAAACAGAAAAAAGAAACAGTCTCATTTGATACCCTTTTTAAATAATTATACCCAATTTTTTAGACTACTGCCTCCTCCACTGCCCTTGTGGCATGTATAAGCGTTGTGTCAAAGAGCTTTACATTAGTATCATCCTGCTTTACAAGCATTCCAATTTCGGTACAGCCCAAAATAACACCCTCTGCTCCACTCTTAGAGAAATCACTGATAATACGCAGATACTCTTTTTTCGAAGCCTCTTTAGTTTTGCCAAGACAGAGCTCCTCATAGATAATCTGATGCACCAACTCTCTATCTTCTTTTGGAGGCACCAGCACCTCTAAGCCATATTTCTCCTCAAGCCTGCCTTTGTAAAACTCTTGCTCCATTGTAAATGCGGTACCCAAAAGCCCTACGCGCTCTATGCCTTTCTTGCACAAAACCTCAGCTGTAGCATCTGCAATATGCAGCAGTGGAATACCCAACGCCTCCTCTATCTGCGGTGCAATCTTGTGCATAGTATTGGTACATATCAGCAAAAAATCAGCGCCCGCTGCTTCTACGCTATTGGCAGCTGCACAAAGCTCCTTAGCAGTGCCATCCCAGTCACCCGCATGCTGCATCTTCTCTATCGGCTCAAAATCTACACTTACAAGCGCCACCTTTGCCGAATGTAAAGCACCCAAGCGCTCTTTTACACCCTCGTTTATCAACCTATAATACCCAAGTGTACTCTCCCAACTCATGCCACCTAGCATTCCTATTGTTTTCAAATTAATATCTCCTCTTGACTTTAAAAAATAGTGCTAAAACAATTATCCCGGATTATGTATTAGAATTGCTTGAAATCTGCCAAACGCTTGTGTTGTAGGTATTTGCGGAAAACTGTGCAAGTGTGGATTTCCATGGGTCTAGGTGCACCCGTAGGTGCATCGATGGTTTCTCCGTAAGTGCCTACAGTGCAATGGTTTGTGTAGAGTTCTGTAATCTCTAATGCGAAATCTGGGATTATATACAAGTTTCCAATAAAACACAAATACTATCTTTTTTCTCAAGTAATTTTTATATATAATAGAAAATGAGTACAATCAATATGGCAAAGGATAATAGATATGAAACTACCAAATTATATTAAAATCAATGAACAGATAGCCACCTCAGGACAGCCAACAAACAAGCAGTTTAAAAAGATAGCCAAAGATGGTTTTGAAGTAGTTATTAACCTTGCCATGCACAACAAAGGTGCTTTAAAAGAGGAAGATAAAATTGTCTCTAAAAATGGTATGGTCTACATACATTTGCCAATTACATGGAAAGACCCAGAGAGAGATAGATTAAAACTCTTTTTGAAACTTTTGGAGACCTTCGAAAAAGAGAATAAAAAGATACTGGTACATTGCATTATGAACTACAGAGCATCTGTTTTTATGCATCTGTACAAAAAATTTGTATGGAAAGAGAAAAATCCAAAATTTATAGCTCCTAAAGAGTATAAACCCAATAAAATTTGGA
>JANTGQ010000096.1 GCA_024762845.1 Nitratifractor sp.
AAAGTCAACCAAGCCCAACATTCCATCTGTTAAGTATCGTGCATTGTACCCCTTGAGCTTCAGATACAATCGTGCAATCTCTGCACGGTCATAGTGTGGGCACATGGTAACTACAGTTTTATTTTTATCTATCTCTTCTAATCTATCTGGCAGCTCATTAAGTGGGATATGTTTTCCAACTCCAAGTTTCCACGCTTCATACTCTTCGTTAAATCTAATATCTATAAGTTCGACTGCATCTTGTTCTAACAGTTCAAAAAGCTCTTTCATCTGGATTTTCATAGCTTTTCGCTCATCATAATCGAAGCTTTTTAAATAATCATCAAAATTTATCTCTTTCATTTTTTTTACCTTTCAAAAAATATCTAAAATTTTCTCTAGTGCAATCACTATTTGTACAGCATCTATGCTTTTATCCTCAATAGCTCTTCAAATTTTTTGGTTATATCTTCTGCCTGCATCAACCCTTCTATAAAAATCTCTCCATCCAAGATAAGAGTTGGGTCTTTTGCGACTCCTGCTTTTATTGCATCTTCTGCATCATAATTATAGGTAAACTCTACCCTTACAGGTAACTGCTTTATAGCACAGCTAACTCTTTTTGAGAGTTTAGCTGTTAAGTTTTTATCGCCATAAAGCACTGCTTTAAAAAACGGTGCATTCTCTTTATGGATATTTAATACTTCACCATTTTCCATCTCGTGACAAGCTTCTAACTCTTTCATCGCTCTCCTTTAAAGTACTAGCAAACTATTCTATGCCAGCCCAATCTCCTCTTCGACCTTCTCTATCGGATTTGTCTCTTTGTTCTCTCCATCAAATATATATGCATACATTGGTACATAAACAAGTGTCAAGAGTGTACCGATTAATAGACCACCAATTGCAACATCTGCTAGTGGCGAGAGTCTCTCAAGTCCAACCGCTTGCTCTAACGCGATAGGTATCATCCCGGCAACAGTACCAAAAGCAGTCATCATAACAGGGCGGAAACGAACTCTAACCGACTCTATAGCACTCTCAAACGGGCTCTCTCCCTCGTCGCGATATTTTTGGTAAAAGTCTATAAGTAATACGGCATTTTTGATAATAATACCAAATAGCAACAAAATTCCCAGCAAACTTGGCATACAGCTAGGCTTTCCAAAAATCAGCATTCCCCACGCCGCACCAATCATTGAAAGTGGTAAAACAACTATCATAATAAGTGCCAGACGCACAGATCTGTAAATAGCAACCATCGTTATAGTAAGAATAATAATACCCAAGCCAATCGCCTTAATCATACGCTGAAAGCTATCGTTAATTTGCGCTATATCGCCTGTTTGTGTCATCATAACAGAGTCGAGTTTTGCATTTTTCAGTGCCTCTACAGCCTCATCTGTAATATGCGTAACCGGTCGTTTTTTACGATACCCGTTTACATCAAGGCTATAGAGCATCTTATCTCTCTCTATTTTAGCAAAGGTCAAGTGTCTCTTAAGCGTTGCTATTTGCGAAAGCGGTATTTCGCCCATCTTTGTATGTATCGGTAAAAGTCTGAGCGTCTCTATATTTTCAGAAAACTTACCCTTCAGATAAAGCCGTACAAACTGAGCATTCATCGATGCCAAATCAGAGTTCAACCCCACAACCTGCCCTTTTATAGGCAACTGCATTGCAATTTGATATGGCGTAATTCCATAACTAAGCGCTTTGTTTTCGTCAATCACAAGCTCTATCTCTGTAAAATCTTTATCCCAACTGCTAGAGACCGAGGTTAACCCTTTTACCTCGCTAATAACTTTTGCAACTTTATGCGATGCATCTGTTAACCCCTCTACAACAGGCGACTGCAACCGTACATCGAGTGTCGCTTTAATACTAGAGAGAGCCGTTGCTCCAAAGTCAAATACATCATTTCGTTTTACACCCTCTATATGCGATATCTTCTCTCGAATTATATCTTCGAGCTGCCACATATTTTTATCTCTTTCAAACCGGTTAACTGCATATATTGTTATGGTCGCCTCTGCCGGCAAGTTTCCGCTTCCAAGACTTAAAACTCCAGCTTCGGTACCAAATGCTACAGAGCTCTTGGTAACCCATGGCTGTTTATGCAGCCACTTAAGAAACGGTGCCAATTTTTTTTGCGCACTATCTACTGTCTCGTTTGAGCTAAAAGCAATCTGCGCCTTCATAATCCCTGTATCCATAGGAGGCATTGCATCTTTACCAATAAGTGGCATAATATTTTTTACACTTACAATCAGCAGTATAACTACACCAGCTGTCAGCAAAATACGACGAAGTGCCCACCATTTTCCGTTTGAAAACTTAATTATACTTACATATGGCTCTACCAGACGACCGATACTATTTTCGAAGAGTGAATCAAAAAACTTCTCTATTTTTGTTTTGCCTGAGCCATTTTTATAGAGTCTCTCCAGCAATTTTGGAATAAAAGTAATCGACAAGAAAAACGAAACCAATAGTGCAATAATCAGCGTAAAAATAAGCGGTTTAAAAATCTTCTCCGGGAACCCACCTACATACATAAGTGGGAATACAATAGCAATTGTTGCAATTGTTCCTGCCCAGATTGGTCCGATAACCTCTTTTGTTCCCACCTGTATAGAAGTTTGTAGATCTTCGCCAAGCTCATTTAAGTGCCGCTCAATATTCTCTAATACAACAACCGCATTATCGGTAAGCATTCCAAGTGCCAAAATTATCGCAGTATAGATAACAATATTCAACTCTCCACCCGTTAGCCAAATAATCGCCATTGTAGAGAAGAACACCATCGGAATCGTAACACCCGCTGCAATAATAGCGCGGAAGTTCCCCAAAAATATCAAAATAACCAGCAATGTATAGATAATCGCATCTCTTAGGGCATCGAGCATATTACTGTTTGCCTGCTCTACAAGGTCTCTTTGTGTATCACTAATCTCAAAGTTGATATTTGGATACTGCTTTTGCAACTTCTTCATCTCTGCACGGGCAGTTTTACTTACATCCAGTACACTCCCGCCAGGGGCTCTTTGGATTGCAAGCGCAATAGCATCTTTGCCATTTCCGATATATCCGCTTGTACGCTTTTTAAAACTCCAGCTTACATCTGCAATGTCACTTAGTTTTACATTTGGCAGAACCGGTAGCTGCTTTAACCTTTCGATATTATCTTTTTCGCCATAAAAAGAGACTGTATAAAAGCCATTCTCCCCTTTTACAAAACCAATTGGCATATCACGGTTAAGCACCTGCAGCGCTTTAGCAATTGTCTCAAAATTAATACCATACTTTTTCGCTTTAAATGGGTCAACTGCAATATTAAATGCGCTTTGGTACCCTCCGAAAACCTCAACATTTCCTATATGTTTATTACTTAGCAGATATGGTTTAATAAAGCTGTCTGCAATTTTACGAATATCTGCAAGTGTAGTACTCTTATCTTTTGGACTTAAAGAGATAACATCTACAGGCAGCGTAAAGTCACCGGCAGTATAGATAGCCGGGTTGGCATTTTGCGGCAGTTTCCCTTTTGCGATAGAGAGTGCGTTTGCAACATCAACCGCAGCTGCATTTAACCCTTTTTCATACTCAAACTCTGCTTTTACAATAGAGAAGTTGGCAACATTTACAGAGCTTACATCCGTTACAAGCCCAAGACGCGAAATCTCTTGCTCAATTGGCTTAGAGACACTGTTTGCCGCCACCTGTGCCGTTGCTCCAGGAACCTTTGTAATAACAATTACCTGTGGAGGGTTGGCATCTGGAAAGAGGTTTTTAGGTAGTGTCACAAGCGCGATAATACCCATAATAAAAAAGCCGACTATCAACGAATAGAGTAGATAGGGGCGTTTATAGAAATAATCAAACATCGCTTACTCTCCTTTTACTTTTAAAGCATATCCGCTAACAAGTTTAAGTAAGATATCCGGTTTGGCAAGTACGATTTTTTTACCCTCGATATTCTCTTTAATCACAACGCCCTCTTCGCCGCTTTCTAAAATATGCACCTCTTGTGGCTCCGCTTTTTTCTCTTTTGCAACTAAAACATAACTTTTGCCATCACGATTTAAAACAGCATCAAACGGCAATAAAATAGCTTTATCGTGATAGATAACAACACTAACCTCTTCTCGGTCACCACTTGTAAGCTTGCCTGCGTCTACATAGACTTTATACTCTAAAAGCCCGTGAAAGCTGCTGCCAAGCGCGTGTGCTGCATAACTCTTGCCTCTAAAGATAACCCCTTTTACATTTACATTACCAGGAGCACGCACAAGTAAGTAGTTGTTTTTTCCACCTTCTGCACTAATTTGAAGCAGCGGTTTCCCAGGCATTTCCATCGCCCCAACTGTAGCAAATGCTTTAGAGACAACCCCATCTACCGGAGAGACAATTTGTGCATAAGCAGAGAGGTTGTTATTAAGTGCACGAAGCTTCTCTTTGAGCGCACTCACTTTTGCTTTTGTTGCAGCGATAAGCGAAGCCTCTTTTTGAGATTGCTCTATAGATGCACCACCAACTGCTAAAAGTTTTTTGGTTCTTTTATGTGTTTGGATAAGATTAGCCAATGCTATTTTAGCTGCACTTATCTGCCCTTTGATGCTTTCGATATTACTTAATAGCTCCGTAGTATCCAATTTCGCAATCAATTCCCCTTTTTTAACTTTTTCGCCACTCTTTTTTATCATCTCAACACGCGCGGGCAACTTCGAAGCAACCATAATATCTGCATCATTACCAACAACAGCAAGATATGGTAAGGTAAGCGTTACATCCCCTACCTTTGGCGAAATTACTTTCGAAACGATAGGGTAGATTATAGCGGCAGGAACTTTTGCCGCTTCAGCTTTTTTCTTCTTAATTATACTTACACCTGCAATAATTAGCAGTGCAACAATGACCAAAAGTAGCACAATCTTTACTGTTTTTTTCATCTCTTCTCCTTACTTTACGATTTTTCTAAAATTGTTACCATAAACAAATGCCAACTGTGCAAGTGTCTGCCAGTAACTGGCCTTTACTTTATAGTAATCAGCTTTTGCCCCGTAGAGTGCATCGATATATCGCAGATACTCCTCTATTGGCATTCTCTCACTCTCATACTCTGCTTTGGCTATTTTTAAAAGCTTCTGCTCATTTGTAATATTGGCTTTTGTGTATCTCTGAGACTCTTTAATATACTTTAGCTGCTCGCGCATTGCTTTTGCTCTGTTTCTTAACTCGCTTGCCATCTTTTTAATCTCAATGGCACTCTTCATATAGGCAAGTTTCGCTTTTTGGATTTTTTGCCGTTGCGGCATATCTAAAAGTGGCATATGCAGCATTACACCCACTGAGCTAAAGTCTGTATCGATACTTTTATGCTGAATATAATCGTTACCGTAACTCTTTACATATCCCGCCTGCAGTTTTACAGATGGATAGTAAAGCTTCTCTTTTTGTGCCTTCATCTCTAAATAGTCAGCTCTATTTTTAGCCTTCAAAGGTACAATTGGCGCAATAGATGCCACATGGTAAGAGCCAACTCTTCTCATTCTAACCGGATGATTCACATTTATGCCACTTAAGGTTTTAATAAGTGCTTTTAAGTTTTGCTCTTGGATTTTAATATTGTTAATTGCTATATTGATTTTATTAAGCCCCTCTTTCACTTTAAAGAGTGCCATTTTTGGCTTACGCCCAAGATTTACCGCTGTTCTTGTAATTGCAAGAGTCTTTCTTAATGTATTCCTTTTTTGCAGCAGAGATTTTTTTAAATTCTCCAAATAGATCCAGTTAGCATTTGCCCCAACAACAGCCGCCTGATTTTTACGAATAGTAACCATTTTTTTTGCCCGCGCACTCACTTGCATCATCGCCGCTTTATCAGCCATTGTATAAAGAGACTTGACAAAAATAGGCATCGATAAACCCAACTGTAATCTTGTAATATTTTGACTAACCGGCAGCTGCTTATTTTGTGCTAAAAGCTTGGGTGGCTCTGTTGGCGCAATCGGGCGCATCATATTTGGTCTGCTGTAGTGTGTGTAGCTTGCCACAAAATC
>JANTGQ010000097.1 GCA_024762845.1 Nitratifractor sp.
TGTAGTCTCTTCTAAAGGAGATATCGATATCTCCAGCCTTAGAATAGCTCTTTTAAACTTTATTAAGTCTCAGCAGGGTAATGAGTCATTTATTATTAGAGTTGATGATACCCTTGCAGAGAGTATAGAGGGTGAGGAGCAAGAGAGTATTGATATCCTCAAAAAATTTGCTATCAATTGTGAAAATATTATGTATCAGAGTAAGAATCTCTCTATTTATCAACAGATGGCAAAAAAACTTGTAGATGAGAAAAAAGCATTTGCATGTTTTTGTCCAAATATAGATAGAGCTAAAACCGTATGTAAATGTAGGGATTTAGAAGATGCTGAGATAGTAAAGCGAATTGCAGATAAAGAGAGATTCAGCTTGCAAATAGTTGAGCCTGTAGAGTCAATTACTCTCTTAGACACTATAAAAGGTGAAATTACTCTTAAAAGTGAAGAGATAGGAAGTTTTACTCTCTTAAACGAAGATGCAAAACCAAGTGCTATTTTTGCCAACAGTGTAGATGATATGAGCGGAGCCATAAGCGCCATTATTAAAGAGGGTGATATTGTAAACTCGGCAAGAGAGTCTTATATTCACAAAGAGCTTGGCTATAGTGGTGTGATACAATATACTCATCTCTCATCAGTAGTTGAGAGTAGCAGTGAAAATATTGCTCTTAAAGAGTTACTTGCTGATGGCTTTTTGCCAGATGCGATAATAAACTATCTTATAGCTTTAAGTGTAAAGTGCAAAGAGGAGCTTTTTTATCTGCCAGATGCAGTAGAGTGGTTGGAGTTAGATAGCGAGAGTGTTGTAAGTTCAAAGTTTGATATTCATGCCCTAAGGTCTCTTAACCAAAAACATTTACGGAATATGGATAGCAAAAAGCTCTCTTCTATATTTGGTTTTGCAGATGCAGATATTGGTGAGCTTTTAAAACTATACCTTGATAAAGTAAATACCATTAATGAGCTAGAGTCTCTACTTCACACTATCTTTAGTAAAAAAGAGTGTAATAAGAGTGATATCATCTATAGACTTGCTCAATTTATTGCTGAGGCACCCTATTTTAAAGAGTATAGAGAGTTTATTTACTATATGCAAAATAGTAGTGGCTTAGAAGAAGATGAGTTGCTAAAGCGACTTAAACTACTCTTAACAGGTATGGAGAGCGGACCAGAACTCGAAGCGATATATCCATATCTTAAATCTTACCTTTTGGAGGTTGCACAATGTCAATAATTCTTAACAGTTTCTTGAGTCTGGTAATTTTACTTTTGAACATCTATATTTGGATAGTTATTATTGCTGCGATAATTTCGTTTGTAAATGCTGACCCATATAACCCTATCGTACAGTTTATTCGAAAAGCTACTGAGCCTGTTTTCTCTTTTTTACGCCAAAAACTTCCATTTATCGTGGTTTCTGGTATCGATTTGTCCCCTTTACTACTTATTTTTGGTATTAATATATTAATTGGGATACTCTCTCAATTTTATCTTTAAAAGTCATTATTTTGATAAGTAAGATAGTTTTTCTCTCTCTGTTGCTACTTTGCAGTGCATGGGGAGTAACACTCGCTAGTTTAAAAGAGATGCCAAAATCTGTAGAGAGAGATTTCTATATATGGCAATTTCTACTTGACCCCAAAAGTTCCAAAGAGGAGTCTCTTGCAGCTTCCAAGTTGGTATTTAGAGTAAATGACAAACTGAGCAAAGCGCTCTACGCCAAAAGTGGTATGCAGCTTACAAAAAAGAGAAAAAAGGTCTCGACTGAGAGTAAAAGGTACTATCTGGCACTTTTGGGCTCTATGCACAAGAGTGGTGATTTTTTTAACGCTTGGCTACAGCTTGGCGACAGAGAAAAACTGAAACTCTTTACCCTTGCCGGAACAGCAAACAGAGCACTGCTTAATAGAAAATTAGAGCAGAGTCTCTATAGTAGGCTAACAAAAGATTACTCTATTAATGAGTTTCTCTTTCGAGTAGAGCGAGAAAGGTTAGATAAACTTAGCAAGATAGCGCATGCTATACCACCGGTAGCAGGAAACAAAATTAACTATAATAATCTACTAAAGCTAGGTTTTGATAATTTAAAAAGTGGTAACGAGAACCTCGCATCTAGTTTTTTTAAGAGTGCTATTGCTAAAGCACAGAGTAGGTTTTATAAAGATAAGGCAATTTTCTGGAGTTATTTAACGAGTCGCAATAGTAGATACTTGACTCTTTTGGCAAATAGCTATGACTATAATATCTATAAACTCATAGCATTAGATAAACTGCACAAGCCCTACCCTACACCTGCAACTGCAACTATTAACAGTAATGCTAAAAGTATCATCGATATAAGTGACCCAATAGCATGGGCGCGTCTGAAAAAGAAAATTTTTTCTAAAAAGTATAACCTCTATGCACTTGCCAAAGAGTATAACTCTAAGCAAAGTGCCGGGTATTACTACTACATACTGACAGTTGCATCAAAACATACAAAACAGTATTTTCCACTGCTCTACAGAGATAGTTTAAGCGCTTATCCTGTAGAGAGGCAAGCTATGATACTAGCTCTTGCAAGACAAGAGAGTCACTTTATCCCTGCTTCTGTCTCGAGATCGTTTGCGTTGGGGATGATGCAATTTATGCCATTTTTAATAAAACATATTGCAAAAGAGAGAGGTGAAAAAGTCTCCTATTTTGATATTTTCAATCCAAAAGTTTCTCTTAGTTTTGCCAATACACACTTAAATTATCTCTATAAATATATTTACCACCCCTTGTTTATCGCATACGCATATAATGCCGGAATTGGTTATACCCGAGGGATGCTTCGAACAGATATATTTAAAAGGGGCAAGTATGAGCCATACCTAAGCCTAGAGATGGTCGATAATGACCAGGCAAATCACTATGGAAAGAAGGTTTTGGCAAACTATGTTATCTATAGAATGTTGCTTGGTTCGCCTGTTAGGGTAACACAACTCTTGGAACAACTAGATAAACCATCACTAACAGATAGGTTTAGAAAACCCCAATCCCGTAACTAAAACGAGGATTTAGAAAGGTTTTATTGTTTTGGCAATTTTACTACCATCTGTTAATGTACACTCAATTTTTACACTCTTCAATGGTTTTTCTAGATTTATTTTATAGTTGTTATCCCACTTGCTTTCAGTCTCTTCAGTAACTGCAATTTTTTTACTATTTACCGTACACTCTTGAATCTTATTATCAAGAAGAGGATCTCTATTTATCAGCTGAATTAAAACGCTATCTTGTTTTAATGTAAAATAGGCTATCTCTTTATCATTCAAGAGATATTCGGTATTTGATAAATCTTTAAATTTTTGTGCATTCCCTTCTAAGTGATCGAGTGCTGCATTTTTTGAACTACACGCTACAAAAAAAGGTACCATAAGGAGTAAGTGGTAATATTTCATTATATCTCCATTTTTTTTATTGATAAATTATAGTATAATTTTAATAAAGAGTACATCTATTTATAGGGCAAACAGTCTATGAAACAGTTGGCAATTGCAATAACAGGTCCATCAGGAAGCGGTAAAACTACACTGATAGAGAAATTATCGTTAGAGCTACGCAGTAAATATAGTGTAGCAATTATCAAACATGACCCAAAAGATAAAGCTATTTTTGATAATCCTAATAAAGATAGCGGTCGATTCTTTGCTACCGATGCTGACGTGGCAGTGGTTTCAGATAAGAGAACTACTCTATTTAAACATAATGGATCCTCTTTGTATGACTTGGCAACTCTTTTGAGCCCGTTTGATATACTCTTTGTAGAGGGACTCAAAGAGTGGGACTTACCACGAATCGCAATTTTTCGTAACAGTGTTGAGCAAAGTTATCTGCCATATATTTGTGCAATTGCAAAAGATGATACTATTAAAGATGAAGAAGTAGCGAATTTGGATCTAGATATTTTAGATTTAAACAATACTAAAGAGATTATAGAATATATTTTTAGAAATGCAGTAGTAGTAAACCCACTCTGAAATTACTAGTGTGAGTCTAGGTTAAACACCGTATTAAAAAGGAGAGAAATGCAAGAGATATTTGAAAAGATTGAAGAGATAGCTTTAGAGATTGATAATTTAATTAAAACAGCAGAAGGTGGGTATAGTGACCACTCTAACAGCACAGGAGATGTACAATTAAAACTTGATATCTTAAGCGATGAGATCATAGAGCAAAAACTTAGTAGTGTCAAGACAATTGGCTCTCTTATTAGTGAAGAGAAAGAGAATATTTTGGAAGTAAGCAGCAGTGGTAAGTATACCGTCTGTTATGATCCTCTTGATGGTTCAAGTATTGTTGACTACAACCTCTCTGTAGGTTCAATCTTTGGTATTTACGAGAATGGTTTAAATGCAGAAAATATCGTTGCTTCTGTTTATATAGTATATGGTCCAAGAGTGGAAATGGTTAAGACTCTTAAAGGTAGCAAGCCAGAACACTATCGTTTAGTAGGTACCAAATTTCTTAATTTAGGTACCATCACAATGCAAGAGAGTGGAAAAATTAATGCACCGGGTGGTACACAGAAGAATTGGTATCCTTACCATAAGTTACTAATAGATTCTCTTTTTCAAGATGGTTATAGACTACGCTATAGTGGCGGAATGGTGCCAGATTTGCACCAGGTACTGCTTAAAGGAGGGGGACTCTTTAGTTATCCAGGAACTACCGATAAACCAAAAGGGAAGCTTAGAGACCTCTTTGAAGTTATTCCGTTTGCTTTAACATTTATAGAAGCAGGTGGCGAGGCGATTGATGAACATGGGCTTAGTCTGCTTGGGATAAAACCAGAACACCCACATGATACTACACCATGCTTCTTTGGTTCTAAGTATGAGATAGCTAAGGTAAAAGAGGCTTATGCAAACGCCTGAAGCAAAAATAAAAGTTAAAGAGACGGACAAGTGGCAAGAAGCTCTTGATAAAAAACTTTTAGAGCTGCAAAAGTGCCAAAGAGAAGTGGGTTTAGAGAGTTGTTTTCCATGCGAGAAACTATTAAAGTGCGAATTACGTAAAGAGTATATCCAAGCGGTCTATGCAAGTATGAACAAAGGCAGCGGTGGTGGATTTGAATTTTAAAAAACCGAATTAAAGGTGTATAGTGATGCAAAAGAGTGATTTAGAGATAATTGAAGAGGCTATAAGAGTAATTCCTGATTTTCCAAAACCGGGGGTTATGTTTAAAGATATAACAACAATTTTAAATAATGCACAGGCGTATAATCTGCTTATTAATCATCTTGTAGAGCGTTATCGAGATTACAATTTAGATTATATTGCGGGTATAGATGCAAGAGGTTTTATTTTTGGTGCTGCATTGGCATCTCATCTTAATATTGGTTTTGTGCCTATTCGAAAAAAAGGTAAACTACCCTATACAACTGTATCTGAGAAATACTCTCTAGAGTATGGCTATGATGAAGTAGAGGTTCATATAGATGCATTTGGAGAGGATGGGGGAGCAAAAGTGCTTCTTATTGATGACCTCTTAGCCACAGGTGGCACTGCAGCAGCTGCAGCTACTCTAATTAAAAGAGTTGGAGCAGAGTGCGTAGAAGCCTGTTTTGTAATGGAACTCTCATTTTTAAAAGGGAGAGAAAAGCTTGACACTCCTGTCTACTCTTTAATTATTGAAGAGTAGAGTTATACCTTAAGAAGAAGTTTATCTAAAAGCAGTGTAGATAGTACTCTTTTGGCAAATCCAAGAATATATGTAGCCTTTGTTATATAGTATCTTGGATTTGGTTTATCGGTTAGAATTATCTTATGTACAACAGATGCAACTGCAGAAGCTGGTAGTGAAAAAGGAACTTTTTTAGCCTTTCCACTTATGGTATCTATGTAACGTTGTTTAAAGTGTGAATTGCTGTAGTCAACCTTCTCTAAGGTAGCTACTGCATTTTCTCTAAATTTACTCTCTACAGGTCCCGTGTTTAACAAAATTGGAAATATATTTGTATCTTTAAGCTCTAAACGGAGTGTATCAGTTAAACCTTCAACTGCATATTTACT
>JANTGQ010000098.1 GCA_024762845.1 Nitratifractor sp.
ACCCCACTCTTGCCTGTTCCATAGATTGTAAATATCTCTCCGGCATTTAAGAGTTTCGAGTAGATTACTGCTCCATCTTCTCCAAGAACCTCAACACTGTTCTCATCCACACTGTTTTGAAGAGTTAACGATTTTACACCACCTTGGCAAGAACAACTTACAATTTTGGGTGCACTGCATGCCTCTTCTGCCCATACTCCAGCTGGCATAACTACAAATCCTGCCAAAAGAAGCAGTTGTAGAAAATTTTTTCGCTTTCTATTTTGTTTATTTCCAAAAAATCTTAGCATTGCTAATCCTTTTTTTCATATTGTAATAAAAAGCGTAACAATTCTTTAAAAATATGTATTTTTGAAATATAATCCGTGTTTACAAAACTTAGAAGAGTTTCCCTATCTTTTGAAACCCATACCAATACAGAAGCACTCCTAAAATTAAGACGCCTCCAAAGTATGGAAGCAAGTCTATAAAATCTGTGCCCCGGTAGAATATACTTTCGCTCCCTTCTATATAGTAGCGAAGTGGTGAAAATAGCGATAGTATTTGAAATAGTGGATTCATTGCATATATTGGAGTCCAGGCGCCACTTAAAAAGATAAGAGGCATCATAATAATTATGGAGAGTTGAGCTACCTGCATAACATCTTTGGAGACAGCAGCAACAAATAGCCCTATACCAGCACTCGAAAAGGCGTATAAAAAAGTAAGCAGCATAAATGCCCAAAAAGAGCCATTAAGTGGGATATTAAATTTCCAAAAGAGCACAAAACCCAAGGCTAATACCACTCCCATCATTACAATAAGCACTTGCGAAAAACTTTTTGCTAAAATGGTTATTTTTGGGTTTACTGGCATGAGGAGCATAATATCCCAAGTGCCTTCCTCTTTCTCTTTTACAAATACAATTGCTGTTAAAATAACAACCAGCATTGTAATTAAAGAGAGCATCTCCGTAAGTGCCATAAAGCTATGGTTATCTGCATTTTGATTAAAGAGTTTATGCGATTTAATACGAAGTGGTAAATTGAAAGATTGAAAATCTGCAACTATATTTTGCAAATAGAAAAGTGTTGTCAAGCTCTGCGAAGCAGCAGTTGCATCTAAGAGCATATCTATCTGCGCTTTTTTACCTGCTCTGTAGTTTTTTTCAAAATCAGAGCCAAAAACAATACCTACCATTATCTCTTTGTTAAATATAGCCTGGCTCAACGCTTTTTGCGAAAGAAAACGTTTTGGCTCTCTAAAGTCCGGAGTACGTAACTTGGCAAGAATTTTTTGGCTCATTCCGCCCCCGCTTCTATCTACATAACCCACTGCAACATTTCTAGGTTTTAACTCTATTCCCTCTCCAGCAACATAGATATCTAAAGTAAAAGAGTAGAGCACAACGACTACTAGCATAACTGAACGGAAAAAACTCAGGAGCTCTTTGCCAAGCACGTTTAAAAATGTATGCATTAGGACATCTCCTTTTTTAGTAAAACTCTACCGAGTGTAAAGAGCAAAATAAAAAATCCCACAAGGATAAAGAGATAATAGATAATCTTATCCGAAGCAAGCCCTTGACCGATTAAAAATGTATCATAAAGAATATGATTATAGTACATCACTGGAAAGAGATGCGCTTCTATATAAGACTCGGCTTTCATCGACGAAATGGGCATAAGCATTCCAGAGTACAAAAATCCTGGTAAAATTGTAACCACTACAGTCAAAACAACTGCCACAATTTGCCTTTTTGTAATAACGGAGATGAGCATACCTATAGAGAGGCTAATTAGAATATAGAGTTCACTTGTAAACCAATAGAGCGCAAAACTACCGCGAAACGGTACTTTGAAGAGATAAACCGCCCATAAAAAAAGGATAAAAATATTAAGAGAGTGCAACAGAAAAACCGGCAGCAGTTTCGCCAGTAAAAACTCTCCTTTACTAAGAGCAGAAGCATAAAAGTTAAAAATTGTTCCCTTCTCTTTCTCTTTTACAATAAGCAGTGCCGCAAGAATTGCCGGTGCAACCAAGAGTACCAACCCTATAAGCCCCGGTACAATAGCATCTTCATCGCGCATCGCCTGGTTAAAGAGTGTTCGCTGGTTAATTGTAATCACCCCTTTAGGTGTTAATTTACGTTTGCCAGCCACATCACTTACTGCACTCAGCACCGTAGCTTGGATGTAACTCTCCACAGTTGTGGCTCTGGTAGGAAATGCCCCATCTACAAATAGAGCAATTTCGCTTCTTTGCCCATGCAGTAAGCGCTTTTCAAAAGAGCTCGGAATAATGACAATTGCATCTATTTTTGCCTGCTTTATTAAGTGCAGAGCCTCTTTTTCACTTATTTGTGCAAGAGTTGTATTAAAATATTTTGTATGCTCAAATTTAGAGATTAACTCGCTAGAGTAGACACTTTGGTCATTATCGATAATCAAAAGCCTCGCATGGTTAACCTCCATACGCATACCGTAACCAAAGAGCAGCAGAACCATTGATGGCATTAGAAAAACCATAAGAATCAAGCGTGTACGCCAAAGCTCAGTAAACTCTTTGAGCATATACCCTTTAATGGTAGATAATTTCATCGCTTATCCCTGCTTCTCTCTATAGAAAGATAAAAATATATCTTCGAAGCTCTTTGCATTTGGGTGTGTCGAGTAGAGTTGCTCTAACGTATCATCTGCAATCTTTTTTCCCTCTTTTAAGAGCACTACCCTGTCACAATACTCCGCTTCGCTCATATAGTGCGTTGTAATGAGTATAGAGATACCCCACTCCTCTTTAAGCTTTTGCAGGATCTCCCAAAACTGGGCTCTTGCAATTGCATCAACCCCAGATGTTGGCTCATCTAAAAAGAGGATAACAGGCTCATGCAACAGTGCTGCCGCAATAGAGAAGCGCTGGTTCACACCAAGTGGCAGCGAGGTTGGGAGCTCATCCATATAACGCGCAAATCCAAGCTCTTGAGAGTATCTCTCAATACGCTCTATCGCAACTGCCAGAGGAATTTTATGCATATTGGCAAAATATATCAAATTTTCTCTTACTGTCATATCTTTATAGAGTGCAAAGTGCTGGCTGACATATCCTATTTTTGACTTGAGCGACTGTCTATCTTTTCCGCTTCTTATCGATTTTCCAAGTAGGGTAAGCTCTCCTTTATCAATTGGGTAGAGCCCTAAAAGCATTTTGATAAATGTAGTTTTTCCAGCCCCATTTGCACCTAAAAGCCCTAGAATCTCTCCACGTTTTAGCTGCATATCTATCTCTTCATTGGCAATAAAACCACCAAAATATTTGCAAATGTCCCGTGCTTCCATGACCACCTCTGGCAAATCAACCTTTTGGCTTCTCTCTAACCTCTCTATTTTTGGCAATGTTTTACTCGTTTTCAGAGCATTCACAAAAAAGAGCCCCTCAAGTGTTGGTTCGCTATGCGCTCCATTAAGATTTTCCAGTGAATAGCTTTTTTTATTGAAGCTAAGGCAACTTTTCGATTGGCAAACATCCTCTTTGTAGACATAGGGTCTAATAGAGTCAATCAGTTCTGCTGTTGTTCCATTGGCTATAATCTCTCCATCATCAAAAAGCAGCACCCTATCCATTTTGGCAGCCTCTTGCATATAGGCGGTGCTCACTAAAATTACTGTCCCCTCCTCTCTTCTGATACTATCTAGAATCTCCCATAACTCCAGGCGACTTAGTGGGTCAACACCCGTAGTTGGCTCATCAAGTATTAATAGTTTGGGGCGGTGTAGTAGTGTGCAGATAAGAGAGAGTTTTTGCATCATTCCGCCGCTTAGGTTTCTCGCTTCTCTATCGATAAATCGACTTAAACCTGCCATATGCAGCAGTTTTTCTCTATACTCTTTAAATTTGGCATCTTTTTTTATGTTACGAATATCAGCAAAAAAATCAAGATGCTCACCAACACTCAAAGTATCATAAAGCACCAAACCAATTCCCTGAGGCATAAGAGCAATATACTCTTTTATCTTTTCCGCCTCTTTGGGTGAATGGTAAGCAGTGCCCTTATAAGAAATCTCTCCTAAAAAGCGTATAACACCGGCAATCGCATGCATCAGCGAACTTTTCCCCGACCCATCAGCCCCAATAAAGCCTATAATCTCACCACTCTTTGCCGCAAAAGATGCACTCTTTATACCAATATGTTTTTTGTACAAGACTGTCACATCTTTTAGCTCAAGAGTAGACATACAAGCTCCTATGTTGCTTATCTCTTATAAATTTGGAATCTCATTTAAAGAAGAGGGAAGCCCCTCTCCATCAATCGAAATAACCCCAATAGCCGGAATACCAAGCTTTAAAAGCGGATCTGGCATTAATGGCTTTAAATGTACCGCAAAGACTCTTTGGATACGATCACTTCTTACACTTACCTCTTTAGGGGTAAACTCCGCTTTTTGGGCAATGCGAACCACTTTTGCAGCTATCGCTTTGTTGGGGTATGCATCCAAAAAAATCTCTGCTTTATCCCCAATTTTCACCTTCCCGTTTTGCAGCGTATCTACAAATATCTTTAGGTAGAGTGATTTTGGGTCTATCAGTGTGGCAACAGACATCCCCGAGCCTACAACCTCTCCACGGTTGACAATTTTCTCAATACAGTATCCGTCAACAGGAGACTTTAGCGTCATTTCAAAAAGAAGAGCTTCTATCTGCTTTTTACTAGCCCTCAACGCATCTATACCATCTTTTACAGAGTCAATTTGCAGTGCAATAGCCTCTAATTTCTCTTGCGAAGCCTGCGCCTCTTTTAAGCTACTTTTTGCAAGGTTTACTCCAGCAACTGCAACTTTTAGTCTCTCTTTTTGGGCATTTAACTTTCTCTTTTCTGTATCTGCTTTCAGTTTTGCAAGCTCAAAAGAGCGGGTATCTATTGTTTTACTCCTATAGAGAAACTCTGAACGCTTAAAGTCTTTCTCTGTCTGGTTTAAAAGCTCTTCTTGCACTACTATCTGGCTCTTTAACGCTTTCATCTCTGCCAAAGCAGATGCAAGTTGGTTTTTCGCTTTTTCTAATATAAGAGGAATCGTTTTTTTCGATATATCAGCCTCTTTCTCTTTTGCCTCAAGCATCTTCTCTTGCGCCTTAATTTGAGCAACTATCTGCTCTTTTTGCGCCTCTTGCTCTTGGCTTTTAAGTGTTGCAACTACCATCCCCTTATATACCTTGGCTCCATCTTCAACACTAATACTCTCTAAACGTCCGGGATATTTTGTATTCAGGGCAATCAAATCACCATCTATACGACCACTCCCCTCTATTAAATTCTCTGCCAATCTTTTCGGGTGAAGCTTTTGCCAAATCAATACAGACGCCACTGCAATAAGCAGTAACATTAAAAAAACTACCCAATACTTTTTTATAATTTGCATGACATCTCCCTGTTTTGTTCCCTATCCTACATAATACTTTTTGGGGTACTCATACTCCAAAAGCTCTCCTACACCCTCTTTTACCTGGCTCCAACTGTCAATATCTAACCCTACCTTAGCAACTGCAGTTGTGACAATATTATCGATTCTATTTTTTGGTACCAAGTAATCCAAAAGAATATTTAACGATGGATTGTGACCAACTAGCATTACACTTTTGGCACTCTTTGGCAAGTTTCGTAATGCTTTTAACAAATCTTTCAGAGAGGCTTCATAAAGTCTATCATCATAAATTACCCGCTCTTTGCCACCCCCTAAAGCATCTGCCAAACCACTTGCAGTTCGTTTTGCCCTTGTTGCCGATGAAGAGAGAATATAATCAACCCGAGCACCCTTCTCTCGAAGTAGCTTACCCATTAAAAGTAAATCATGCTCTCCACGCTTACTAAGAGCTCTTTTAAAGTCATGCAAAGTAGCATCTTTCCAACTCGATTTAGCATGCCGAACGATATATAGAGTCTTCATAAATACCTCCTATTTGGCTAAAAGTTAGTATATCCAAATATTGTTACTTAAGCACCCTTGGTACTTAAATG
>JANTGQ010000099.1 GCA_024762845.1 Nitratifractor sp.
CTTACTTTACCAGTAGCAATAAGTACAAACTGATCTCTTATCTCTTCTGCAGCTTTATGCGCTTCTATACTATCTTCTGGATCGCATACAAGTTGCAGAACTTCGTCGTTATCTCTTAAGTCAATAAATATGACTCCACCATGGTCCCTACGGCTGTGGACCCAACCGGCAACTGTTATCTCTTGCCCTATATGTTCTTCGTTAATTTCGGCACAATAGTGTGTTCTCACGTTTCTTATCCTCTTAAAATTTGATAAAATTATATCTAAGTTATACTAAAAATATTTTCTAGTCATTTTTTCTGCTTATTTTAGCACCTAATTTCGATAGCTTCTCTTCTAATCTGTCATAGCCGCGGTCGAGGTGGTATATTCTTCTTATTTTAGTAGTACCGGTTGCTGCTAAAGAGGCAATTACAAGTGCAGAGCTTGCTCGTAAATCGGTTGCCATTACTTCTGCCGCGTGTAACTCTTTTACCGGTCTAATGGCTGCAATATTTCCTTTTAGCCAAATATCTGCACCCAAACGATTAAGCTCACTTACATGCATAAAACGGTTTTCAAAAAGTCTCTCTTCTACGAGACTCTCCTCTTGTGCCAATGTTGCTACTGCCATAAATTGTGCCTGCATATCTGTTGGAAAGCCTGGGTACTCTGTTGTGACGATTGTAACACCTTTAAGCTCTTTAGTTGGGTGTATAGTTATAGTGGTGTCAGTGTAGTCGAAAGTGCACCCCATACTCTCTAGTTTCTCTATTGATGTTTGTATATGTTCGGTATTTACATTTAATAGCGTAATCTCCGAGTTTGTAATTGCTCCTACACAAAGGTATGTGCCCGCTTCAATTCTATCTGGTATAACCTCGATAGCCTCTTTATAGTGCAGCGGAACACCATTGGTTCCATGAATTTTTAGGCTACTTGTGCCAATACCTTCTATCTTAGCACCACCCATATCGAGCATTTGGCACAGTTGTACAACCTCTGGCTCTTTTGCGGCATTTACAATTTCGGTTACGCCATTAGCCATTGCAGCTGCCATTACGGCATTTTCTGTACCGCCTACTGTAATTTTATCGAATATAATTTTATTCGCCTGGAGCCCATTTTTTGCCTCTGCAACTACGTAACCTTCGTTTAATGTAACCTCTGCTTCGAGCGTTTCTACTGCTTTAATGTGCAGGTCTATTGGTCTTTGCCCAATTGCACAGCCACCTGGCAGACTGACAGAGCAGTGTTTAAAACGACTCAGTAGCGGACCTAATACCAAAATAGATGCACGCATCTGCGCTACAATTTCGTAAACTGCTTTTGTAGACGTAATAGTAGAGCAGTCTATAGTTGCTTCTGTATCATTGTGATCAACCTTGGCACCTAACATACTTAGCAGTTTAAGAAGTGTTCGAATATCAACAACATTTGGTAAATTTTTTAATTTCACCTCTTTATCGCTTAAAAGTGCAGCTGCAATAATTGGAAGTGCTGCATTTTTTGCTCCGCTGATAGTTACCTCGCCACTTAAAGGGTGACCACCCTCAATTTCTAAATAATCCATAACTTTAACCTAGTAGTGTAAATTGTCGGTTATCTTGAATAATAAAAGAGATCTATTAGTTCAGTTACCGACTTAATAAAAGTGCTATTTTAACAAATAAAAGTAAAGTACTAATTAAATTAATAAATATTATTTTTATATTAAGTAATGAAATAGTTCATATTTTTAGATATATTTAATGAAAATTCTGTTATCGTATCAAAAGATATTTAATATAAATTATATGAAGAGCTATATTAGAAAGTATTAAGGTCGATGGAGGGTTTATGGGGATAAGTGTCGAAAGGCTTCGCAGTGTAAATGAGCGCCTTAAGCAAAAGATTAATCAAAAGAGTAGTTCGGGTGATGATAATCTCTTTACAATAGATATATCTTCTATTGCCGGCAGTGATATAGCGGTTGATAAAAAAAGTGAAAATCTTTCTAAAATCCCTACTGCCTTGGTAGATGCAATAGAGTTAGACCATAACTCAGACACTGTGCGAATTGACAACTTAATACAGCTTTTAGCTCTGTATGATAAGCTCGAAATTGCAAAAAAAGCTCCTGACATTGAGAACCTATTTATGTATAAAGCGATGAATATAAGTGGAGTAGGGCTAAAAGAGGAGGATTTTGGAGAGATTCGAGAAGGTAAGTATGTGCAGATTATTGCTATCACATACGAACCAGACAAAAATGGAAAGAAAAAAGCAAAAAATATCTCTTTGGGCTATTTTGGTAAAGCAGAAACATTAGAGCTCTCTTTTAAAAATGAGATAATCGAGTTTGTTTTACGCTGGAGATATGAAAAAGCGTTCCAAAACTTAAAACATTATCGCGTATTACTTGCTAGACTTAAGTAATTTTGATAAAATCGTATTCCCAATTTTCATTATAAAGGTAACAGATGAGTATAAAAGCAGATGTTGAGAATATCTTAATTCAATTGAGTTATCCAGTAAACGAAGCTACAACAGAGCAGTTAGAGGCAATTATTGCAAACACAGCAGGTTTTTTTGAGTTTGCAAAACATATATTTTCACTCCAGGATGAGTTAAAAAGATTTAATGCGACAGTAGCAATGTCAAACTCTCACCCATATCTTAAACTTAAAAGTGACTCAAAAGATCCAGTAGAGATAGAAGATTTTAAATCTGTAATAGATACGTGGGCTGAAAAATATAAAGTAGAGCTAGAAAAAGTAGAGAATAAAAATACTTATTACGTAATCGGAAAAAAATCATAACTAATGCCGTTAAAGCAACTTAATGCGCAACAGCATGTTGCAGCAACGGCTACAAGTGGAAAAAATCTAATTATTGCCAGTGCGGGTACCGGCAAAACATCTACCATTGTTGGCAGAATTGCCTATCTTTTACAAAATGGTACTGACCCTTCTAAAATTTTACTTTTAACGTTTACAAATAAAGCTGCGGCTGAGATGGTTGCACGATTAAAACGATATTTTGATGCCATAATTATTGATAAAATAGAGGCCGGAACTTTTCATGCAGTTGCATACAGGTGGCTTAAGGCAAAAAATCCGCATCTCTCTTTAAAACAGCCCGGAGAGTTAAAAACTCTCTTTCGAAGTGTCTATGACAAACGGCAGTTTCATCGTCTATCACTTGCAACTACACCTTTTTCGGCAACTTTTCTTTATGAGCTCTACTCTTTATACCAAAACTCTACGCTAGATACTTTTAGTAGTTGGATGGAGGAGAGATACAAAGAGCATATATCGCTTCTAGATATATACCAAGATATAATAGATGAGTTTGAAGCAACAAAAGAGGAGTATGGATTTGCCTCGTTTAACGATTTGCTTATTTTAACCATTAAATCACTACAAAAAGAGCCTATGGAGTTTGCAGAGGTATTGGTAGATGAGTACCAAGATACAAATACACTGCAAGAAGCTTTAATTAATGCGCTTAAACCGAAGTCTCTTTTTTGTGTAGGAGATTACGATCAAAGTATATATGCATTTAATGGTGCAAACATAGAGAATATTTCGACTTTTGCACTGCGTTATGATAGCGCGAATGTATACTCTTTATCAGTAAACTACCGATCGACCCGCCATATACTCGAGTTGGCAAATAGAGTTATCTGTAAGAATGAGAGAATCTACCCAAAAGAGTTAAAAGTAGGAAAAAGTGGAGAGTCAATTCCACCAAAACTTTTAATTTTCGATACACTTTTTGAGCAATACCAAACAATTGCGCAAAATATAAAAGCCAGCAACACCTCTTACGAAGATATTGCAATAATCTTTCGAAACAACTCGAGTGCAGATGGTTTAGAAGCGAGTTTGCGAGAGCTTGGCATTCCGTGCAAAAGAAAAGGAGGAACGAGTTTTTTTGACTCAAAAGAGATAAGGTTTATTTTGGACATATTGACATTGTTGGTAAATAGCAAAGATTTAATGGCATTTATTCATACCTTTGAGTATGCAAAAAATGTTGGTGCTGCATTGGCAAAAGATATCTTTTTAACACTTAGCCACTTTGGAAATGGCAACTTAATAGAGGGAATAGTTGCACCAGTTAATCGGGATTTACCAAATTTAAAAGGGGCTGCCAGTCGGCAATTGGGACTTTTCGATGACCATGACGAAATTGGTTTGGCATCTCGTTTTAACGGGATGGGTATAGATAAGAGAGTTTTAGAGCACCCAATTGTGCAGATGGCACGTATAGAGACCGATGCATTGCAGTTTTTCGAAAAATTCTATAGACTGTTTAAAGAGTTAAAACGAGAGCAGAGCTCCCAAGCGTCTATAAGTAAAATTATTAATTCAAAGCTCTATGAACATGTTGTCAATTCCCTTGCAACGCAAAGAGCAAAACTAAAAACCGGCGAGATTGACCAAACAAGAAAAGAAGAGGCAAAAAAACGAATCTACAATAAGAGTAAACTGCTTCTTGAACTCTCGCGCCCATACTACGATGTAAGCCGTTTTATAAATGCGATGATCTTAGGTGGCGGAGAGCTAAGCGAAGGGGAGGGGGTGAATCTGCTGACAGTTCATGCTTCCAAAGGGTTGGAGTTTAACGATGTATATATTGTAGATTTAGCCGATAGTCGATTTCCTAACCGAAAACTAATGAGTAAAAACGGTGGTTTAGAAGAGGAGAGAAGACTCTTTTATGTTGCAGTGACTCGCGCGAAGCAAAAGTTGTATCTATCATTCGCAAAATATGATAAAATAAAGAAAGTAGAATATAAACCGTCGCAATTTCTTTATGAAGCTGGGCTGTTAAAAGAGAGTAAAGAAGGAGTAAAAGATGAAAGAAGCTAAACTAGAGGCAATGAGTAAAATTAAAGAGGGTTTGGAAAAGCTCGATTTAGATGAATTAGAAAAAAGTAGTTCTGTAAAAATAGTAGAAGAGTGGTTCAAAGAGGACAAAGGATTAGAAGAGCTGTATACTGATTTATCAGCACTCTCGGAAACAATTAAGGAGTATTTGGCTGAACTTGGGATTGTATAGTTTTAAAATAGAGATGCCTAACTAATAGAGAGTATACAAATTGAACCATACGCAATTAGTTCAATTTGAACTATTAAAAGAGAGTATCTTTTTTGCTGTTGTCTATTTTAATTTTATTCCAGAAAAACTCTGCATGCTTTTCAAATAGAGTTGCAGCCGCAGAAGTAGACTGATTATCTGCCTTTAACCTAGTGATCTGTAACTGATAAAAGAAAAGTGGAGAAAAAAACTCATTAGCTAACAGAAGAGGATCTGTAGCCTCTATCATCTCATCTTGCATCATCATAAAAAATACTGCAGAGAGTTTTTTTACATTTTTTTGGTAAAACTCTTCGTTATAAAAGACCCTTAGTTTAGAGTTGTTAAAGAGTTCTTGCATCAAAAAACGAAAGAGAAGGTCGGTTTTTGTATCGTATGTAATTAGCTTAAATATATTGGCAATATTTTTAAGTAGTAGTTTGCCTTTTTTGTAAACCTCTTGAGGCTCTTTATTCTCAAATATATTAATAAGATGGCTGGACTCTAGCTGTTGAATAATAGTATCAAGTATATCCTCTTTATTTTTAAAATGATTATAGATAGCACTCTGTTGTATTCCTACCTCTTTTGCAATTTGACGCATAGTTGTAGACTTGTACCCTTGCTCTGCAAAAAGCGAAAGAGCAGTAGAGTATATTTTTTGTTTTGTACCTTTAAATTCAGACATAAAGACCCCCTATATTGTTTATTCGCAATTATACAGAACAATCGTTCATAAGTCAAGCAATCGATAGTGAACAGTTGTTCTTTTATGGTAATTTTTAACTATTGTGTATATGAACGTTTGTTCTTTTCAGTATCGTACCCTTTCCCAATATTATGAACAATTGTTCTTTATAAAATTTTAAAGTTCTTCTAGGGAGCCTATATTTCCATTAAGCTAAGCAAAGAAGCTC
>JANTGQ010000100.1 GCA_024762845.1 Nitratifractor sp.
CGATGCACCTACGGGTGCACCTCAAGTTTTCCGCAAACACCTACAGCACAAGCGTTTGGCAGATTTCAAGCAATTCTAATGCATAATTCGGGTTTAATTACCCGCCTTTTGCAAATACCCCAACATACTCCTATAAAGTGCAACAACCTCCTCTTCTCCCTCACTCTTAACAATATAGTCAAACCCCGGCGAAGAGTTCGCCTCTATAAGCCACATATCTCCACTTTTATCTACGGCAATATCCACACCGCAGAATTCTATCATCATCTTCTCAAACATCGGCGCACAAAAGCGGCTTATCTCCTCTAAAAGCCTCTTCTCTTTCACAAAAGCAGCCCGAGCCCCCTCCCAATGGAGCGGACTCAAATTATCAACAAAACTCGCCCCATCAGTCACCTTCTCGTACACCATCTCCAACTTGCCACCCAAAAACACGGCGCGAAACTCCCGCTCTATCTCTATATACTCCTGCACCAAAGCAACATAATCAAACGAAGCACTATTATAGTTAAAGACCTCCAGCAGAGCCCGCTCCAACTCTTTGGCACTCCCAACCTTAAAGACATTCCGACCCCAAGAACCCCTATTCTTCTTTACAATCAACGGATACCCAAAAGCCGACTCCACATCTACTACAATCTCGCGCAAAGAGCCACACTCAAGATAGTTCGCATAACGCTCATCAATATGCGGCGCCAAATACCCGCGTGTCGCCGGCATTCGCACCACATCTTTATAGAAAGAGTAAAAATACTCCTTATCCTGACACAACTGCGCAACCGAGTGCGAATTAAGCGGCGTAGACCAATTGCTAAAAACATACCGCCTCCCGCCAATAACTACTGCCACCAAATTCCCAGTCGCATGCGCAACCTCATACTCCACCCCAAGCTCCCCGCAAGCCTGCACCAGAGCCTTAATATTTCTGTTCATTCAAACTACCCTTACTACTCGTAATATTTTCACCATACTGAAAACTAATTTCTATACTTTTTAAAATTCTCAGCCTGCTCAAATATCTCTTTAAACACATCATCTTTAGTAATAGGCGGATATCCATGTTTCGCTAAAAGCATAATCAGATCAACTTGAAGTTCAGCCTTAATATCATCTCTAACATTCCAATCGGTATATTTTGCTTTATCATCTACTACTTTTTTTACCTCTTTTGCCAAGGCGATAAGCTTATCTTCGGAATAATCAAAATCAAACTTAACAGCAATACTATTTAAGATATTGTAAAAAGCTTTCTCTTCAAAGCCTATCCCCATATCGCCAAACGACTCTTTCTCTTTTTTCAATTCATGATAAAGGTCAATAATCTCATTACTGAACCCCCCTAAGACTTCGCTGACTAAGACATCTTCTTCTTTTCTCTCATTATACTTTGCAACAAGTGCGGTAAACTTTTTAGAAAAGTCTACCGCTTTAGTTTTATTTACCTTTTTAAAATCTTCTAATGCCTTAGCTAACAATTGATGGAGTAGCTTTATCTTTGTATTTGGCAGCTTAATTTTATCAATCTTATTAAGATAGTCTTCATCAAAAATATCTATTTGCGTCTCATCCTCAGCTCCAAGTTTAAATATCTCTTCAACACCTTCACTTTTAAGTGCTTCAGCTATCATTTTGGCTACTTTACTGTTCATCTGTGCAGTATCAGGTGCATCACCTTTTGTTAGCTTAATTACTATAGTTTTTATTGCCAAATAAAAATGAATATTCTCTTTCTCTCCCTGCGTAAAAGCATCACTTCCACAAGAAATATCATATGCAGACTTTAACCTTTTAACTAGATACATAAATCTTCTCTATTTAGATTCGACATAGCAACAGGTAATCGATAATCCCTCCCTACATGCATTCTATTACAAGCAAATTGATTCTTTTTAACTACTTTATATTTAGACAAATCAGTCCCTACTACATTTGCAACAGATGGCATAAAATATTTATCTATATTAATTCCCAATAATAATTTACTTTTTCCATCACTATTTTTCTGTTTAATACGCTGTATAAATTCCCCAATAGCTCGATAATTACTCCGCATCAAGTTCTGCCTCTATCTGTTCGATACTAGGAAGAGATGACTCAAACTCTTTTGGTAAAATTTCGGTTAGTTCATATTCGCTTACTCCAAGTGGTTTTTCTATATTTTTAAGTGCATACTCTACTACTATATCATTTTTTGATTTGCAGATGAGTATCCCAATAGTTGGATTATCCTCTTTAGTTTTTAGCTCTCCATCTATTGCATTTGTATAAAAGTTCAACTTTCCAGCAAACTCAGGTTTAAATGCAACTGCTTTAAGCTCTACAACGACATAACATCTAAGTTTGAGATGATAAAAAAGTAGATCAATCCTAAAATCTTCTTTGCCAACTTGTAGTTTGTATTGTCTTCCAACAAATGCAAAACCTTGCCCTAATTCAAGTAAAAATTTTGTGATATTTTCACATAAAGCATCTTCAAGCTCTTTTTCTTGATAACCTTGTGTTAAAGTCAAAAAGTCAAAGTTGTATGGATCTTTTGTAATCTCTTTTGCTAAGTCAGATTGTAGGGGTGGAAGAGTTTGTTTAAAGTTTGTGATAGCTTTTGCTTCTCTAGCATAAAGATTTGATTCTATTTGATGGACAAGTACACTTCTGCTTATCCCATTTTCTATAGTATTATTTACATAGTAAAATGCTTCATCAATACTTTTGCATTTTGAGATTATAACTCTATTGTGTCCCCAAGGTATTAAAAATAATTGTGGCACAAATTGTGCCATTTTTTCAATTTCATTGGTGGCACAACTTGTTTCACTATTTGAATAAAATAAAACCCATCTGCGAATATAGTGTAAATTAGACTTTGAAAACCCTTTTATATCTGGAAATTCTCTACTTAAATCATCACTAAGCTGTTGTAAAAAGCCACTTCCCCATTTATACTCTTTTTGTTTCTTAACCATATCACTGCCTAAATTCCAATAAAACTCAAGAAGTGTACTATTTACCTGTATGGAAGCTTTTATTTGTGATGTCTGAAACTTTTTCTTTAACTCTTTTATCCAGTTTTTGTATTCAACTGTAGTCAAATTAGATTGCATAACCCAATTCCTTGAAGGTATGAAGTAACTCTTTATTAGATTTTTCTTCCTCTGCTAGTAGTGTTTTAAATTCACTTTGTAGTGCTTTCATCTTTGTGTCAATCTCTATATATTTACTTGGAACTAATGAGTAGTCCTTTTTCTCTACTTCATTTTTTAATGCACTGTAGCAGTATTCAGGAACATCCTTATAAGCCTCTTTATCGCTTTGCCATGTATGATAAGTAGATGAGATTTTATCTACGATCTCTTGGTTAAATTGTGTAAATTTTTTCTCAAAAGGTATTCCTTTATGCCTTAAATTCGTAAAAAGGATTTCACCTGTTCTATCTCTGTGCACTTTATTCACGCCATTTTGTTCAAACTTTCTTAGCTTTTTATTCGCATTGAGGATCCATAATGTCACACTAATATCAGTCGTATAGAACATATTTCTAGGCAATATCACAATCGCCTCTACCAAATCATTCTCTATGAGTTTCTTTCGTATCTTATACTCTTCACCACCACTTAATGCACCGTTGGCTAAGATAAATCCAGCTCCACCGTTTTGAGAGAGTTTTGATACCATATTGAGTATCCAAGCATAGTTGGCATTTGACTTTGGAGGTGTTTCGTATCCTGCCCACCTTGGAACATCTAGCAGTTCATTTTTCCCTCGCCAATCTTTTTGATCAAAAGGAGGGTTTGCCATGATAAAATCAGCTTTTAGGTCTTTGTGTTGGTCTTTTGCAAATGTATCAGCTAGTACATCTTCAAGATTTGCAGATATCCCTCTGATAGCTAAGTTCATTTTTGCTAGTTTATATGTCGTTGCGGTCTGTTCTTGCCCATAGATAGAGATATCTTTTTGATTCCCTTTATGAGCTTCTATAAATTTGATAGAGTGTACAAACATACCACCACTTCCACAAGCGGGGTCGTATATTTTACCTTTATATGGTTCTATCATGTTAGCTATAAGGTTTACTATAGATTTTGGAGTATAAAATTCCCCTTTACCTTTCCCCTCTGCTATGGCAAATTTACTTAAAAAGTACACATAGACACGACCGACTATATCGTGTCCTTTATCTTCTAAGGTGTTGATGTTATTGATAGTGTCGATTAATGAAGATAGTTTACCTACATCAAGTCCAAGCCTTGAGAAATAATTATCAGGCAATGCACCCTTAAGTGAAGGATTGTTCTTCTCAATTGTAGAGAGTGCAGTATCTATTTTAAGAGCTACATCATCTTGTTTAGCGTTTAGTTTTATGAATGACCATCTTAATTCTTCAGGCAGATAAAACACATTCTCCATAGTGTAAAACTCAACCATTTCTATAAATGCTTCTTTACCATCTGCTATAAGTTGTTCTCGCTTCTCTTCAAATGTATCACTTACAAACTTTAAAAAGATAAGTCCTAAAACTATATGCTTATACTCGCTAGATTCAACTGTACCACGGAGCTTATTAGCACTCGCCCATAAAGTCTCTTCCATAGATTTTTGTTTTTTTACTGCTTTAGCTTTTGCCATAGTTTGATGTAGCCTTTTATTAAACAGATTGTATTGAAAATTTATATTTGTTTATTATAGCTAAAGATGCATAATGAATATGTAACGTAATTTTTTGTGAATCTGACTGCGTTGTTCTTATGCTACGAAGAATAGTGTTGCACTCAAAATAGAAAAAAACGATCTAATAGGTGTATCTATAGACTATATCAAAATTAAACTTCTCTAGACAACAGATAAAATGAATAGAAAATCTCTATAGTGCAATGACTCATGCAGATTTTGTGATTTCTAATGCAAGATCTGGGTTTAAACTCCAAGGCTATTCAAAGTTAATCTTTGAGAGCATTACATGTCACCCATTGAGTTAGCATGAAGTCTTTTTTATAAAAGCCCCTCTTCGTTAAAGCTATAGTATCCATCTCTAGTAAAAATAAGGTGGTCAAGCAGCTCTATACCCAAAAGTTTGCCGCTCTCTTTAAGACGGTCAGTAATTACAATATCTGCACGGCTTGGCTCTAACTGCCCTGAAGGGTGATTATGTGCTACTATAATTGAGGCACACCTATGCTCAATTGCAGGGGCAAAAACCTCTCTTGGATGCACAAGACTTTGATTTAGTATACCAATTGTAATGACACTAGTAAAACAGATATGGTTAGCACCATCAAGATAGATTGCTAAAAAGTACTCCTGCTTTTTGTTATGATACTCTTTAAGCTCACCATAAACATCAGATGAAGAAGTGATTTTTCTATTTGTTTTTATAAGATAGCGTTTCGAGAGCTCAATTGCACTAATGATTGCAGAAGCTTTTACACTCCCAAGACCGTGTATTGCCATAAGCTTCTCTAGTGTAAGTGCATTAAAATCGCTTTCGAAAAGCTTCGTAATTTCACGAGAAAGCTTTATAACATCCTTCCCTTTAATGCCACTGCCAAGAAGAACAGCCACTAATTCATAATCTTTTAAAAAAGCTGCACCTTTTGCCAAAAGCTTCTCACGTGGCTTATCTAAGTTATCCATCTGCGAAATTTGTTTGCTCATTTTTTAACCTAATATTTTTATATCCATTATACTATAGTATTGGTAGAGAATAAAGAAATATTACGATAGACAATATCTAAACATATACAAGAGTGAAAATAGAAAAAAAGGTTTAAAGTAAAAAATTAATCATTGTCTACGAGGTAACTAGTAAATTAAAAATGAGGAAATTGCTTAAAAATTAAATTGAGTTTATTTAAAGGTTAAATAATATTCTCAAGGCGGCATCGACCTACGTTTCCACCAGCGTAGCCGGCAGTATCATCGGCGATGGGAGGCTTAACTTCCAGGTTCGGGATGGAGCTGGGTGT
>JANTGQ010000101.1 GCA_024762845.1 Nitratifractor sp.
CACCAAAAATTTGATTCATACTGCTGCCTTGCGGAAGTGTTGCAATTCTCATTTTAATCGCCAACCAAGCCACACCAAAGATTCCCAGAACTTTTCCGAAGATAAGCCCCATAATAATCCCCAGTGATACAGGTTCCATAATGGTACTGCCAATAGAGCTAAAATCTATAGCAATCCCTGCATTTGCCAGCGCAAAAAGAGGGATAACAACCAAGGCAACTGGCAGATGTAGATCGTGCTCTAACCTGCTAGCCGGAGTCCCTATGCCATTAATGTTATCTTTGATTCTTAAGAGTATTGCCTTTTGTCGCTCATCTATCGTATGATTCGAACATACAGGATAGGACTCATACTCATTCAATAACTTTTTGGTCTGCTTGCTAAAATTAGCGGGAGCTTCTTTGGGTTTAGAGGGTATTGCCATCGCAGCGATAACCCCAGCAATAGTTGCATGAACCCCCGATTCAAGCATGAAAAACCACATCAAAAGTCCCACAATGAAGTAAGGTAAAACCATGTGAATACCAAAACGGTTAAACATTACCAAAATCAAAAAAGAGCCTCCTGCTAAAATCAGCGGTAAGGTATGTATCTGTTCTGTATAAAAGAGTGCTATCACCAAAACTGCTCCAAGGTCATCGACAATCGCAAGGGCAACTAAAAAAGTTACCAGTGAGGCAGGTACTCTTTTTCCTAAAATTACCAAAGCAGAAATAGCAAAGGCGATATCTGTAGCCATTGGGATTCCCCATCCATTTACTCCAGCACTACCTGAGTTGATGGCAAGATAGATTAATGCAGGAAAAAGCATCCCACCAATGGCAGCCAAAATAGGTAAGATAGCGACTTTTATATTGGAGAGTTCTCCTACGGTAATCTCTCTTTTTATCTCCAGTCCGATAATAAAAAAGAAGATAGCCATTAAACCATCGTTTATCCAGTGGTGAATGGTATGAGAGAGTTTCCATGATCCCACATTAAAATCTATAGTGGTATGAAAAAAGTGTGCGTAGCTCTCTGCTAGTGGTGAGTTGGCAAGTATCAGTGCCAAGAGAGTCGTAAAGATCAAAATCAGACCCGTTGTGGTCTGTGCATGAATAAAGTTTTCGAGTGGGGTTGAGACTTTTTTAAAGACTTTCTCCCATGGAGCGTATAGTTTCATTGTTTTCCCTTCTCTTTTTTTGTTTTAATTAAGAAGTTTATATAAATAAAGTTAATGAAATATAAATTGTTAATAGAAAATATGGAATTAATGCAAGCACTTCCTAAAAAAAGAAAAAGAGTTTTATAATAAGAACAACATTACAATAGTCTAGATAAATCCGGATTACACAATAGAAATCCTAGATGGAAGGGCTTGCCACCCTACTCCTCTACTATATGCCCAACAAATTTTGACATATTGTTTAAGATTTTTCCACCTCTTCTAAAGCCTACACCGCACGCTTCATAGGCATAGAATACGCCGGCTTGGTATGAGTTGCCGAGTTTATCACAAGCGAGCTCTATATACTCTTGGTAGAGCATTTTATGGTTTCCGTATGCGTCGGGGTTCTCCTCTTCTATATTGCCGTTTTCATCTAGTATCGCAACATCGCCGCCCTCTCTGCCAAAGATTGGTTTGCGTACCTGTTTTTTATCCTCTAGTGGCTCAAACGAGCTCTCTAAGAGGAGTGGATGGTTTGGGTAGAGATCCCATAGAATCTTTAAGAACCCTTTGCTTTGGAACATTAATGTATATGCCGGGTTAAAGATAATTGCTTCCTGGTTTTTCATAATATTTGTTAGAAGCATCGCTAAATCGGACTCTTCTATAGCTATATCCTCCCATGGAATCAGTTTAAACCATAAGTCGTACTTCTCTTCGTCAAAGTAGATTCCATTGTTGTCAAACTCTACCTCATCGATATAGGCAAACTCTGTATCAAAACCAGCTTCTTGCGCAATATGTTCCAGTAGTCGAACGGTGTTCTCCTCTTCTGCATTATCTTTAATAGAGCTAAAGAGGAACCTCCAACCCTCATAAAGCTCTTCAAAGCTGTCGGTCTCTTCTGTAAGGGTTACAATTCGTCTAAAGTTCTCTACAAGCGCTTCGTAGATAAAGTTAAACTGACTGCTCTCTTCTAAACCGTTTTGTTTAAGCATTGCCCACTGTATTATAGCACTCTCAAAGAGTGCTGTTGGGGTATCGGCATTAAACTCCAACAGTTTAATCGGCTTGCCATCTACCCCACCTGCAAAGTCAAACCGTCCATAGAGGTGCCAATGGACATCGCTCTCCCAACTCATCTTTATAGCATCTACAAGGTTAAAAGGTATCCCAATTTCGTGAAATAGATTATTCTCTACAACATACTCTCCAGCTTCGACAAACATATCGTAGAGCTCATTTGCAGCCTCTGCATAAGCCTCTGCCTCATCGGGAGAGAGGATTACCAATTCGTCAGCTATATAGCTTGTCTCGTCACTGTCTGTGTGCCAAAGAAAACCTAGCTCTTCTAGATAACTCTTATCAAGAGGCTCAATCTTAGCAAGCTTAACCACCAAAGCCTCCAGAGAAACCACCTTTTTTAGCACCACTGCTCTTACTGCCAAAGAATCCACCTTTTTTGCTTGAGCTTGCAGAGCTTCTAGGCTTGTTGAAGCTGTTTTTACTTCGAGTATATGTAGATGGCGACTTATAACCTGCTTTTCTGTTGTTTTGGTAGTTTTGGTTTCCAAAGAGTTTACTACCAATCCACGAACCCAATATTGCACCTGCTGCACTTGCCAAAATCGCTTCTCCAAGCCCCATACCGCTGCTCATTTGTGCTTGACCCTCTTGGCTTGTTAAGTTCGATTTACCCTCGTCTATCTTTGCTGCTTCCTCTTTTACCAGTGCGTCCATCTCCTCTTTGGTTAATACCTTTTCGGTACCATCGAGTTTTTTGAGCACAATTCTTGTCTCGTCTGCCGGGAACTCATCTTTTACTTTATACTTGCCCTTTGCCACCTCTTCTATAATTACAAATGCACCTTTGGCTTTTGCCTGCTCTTGTGTCTGCGACTCTCCGCCGCCGCACCCTGTTAAACCTGTTACTAAAAATGCCCCTAATCCTGTTGCCACTGCTGCAGATGAAAATTTGCGTAAAATACCCATAAAAAATCCTTAAAAGTTTTGAAAAATTATAACATAAAGAGAGTAGAATAAGTTGTATCTATATTATTGTTTTGTTTCTTAGGGAATAAGTTAATTCCCTTATAGTGCCTCTTTTGCCTTTTTTAGCGCTTCGATTACTTCGTCGATATTGCTTTTTGGAATATGTACTTTCCAGTTTGGATTAAGAGTTTTTGGGTCTGAGTTTAAAAATATACCAACACTCACTACACTTTCGCTCCCCTCACCATATGGTTCGTTTAGTGTTGCAACCTCGATTTTTCCATCTTCTGTACCGCTAAGTTTAAAACTGTCTATAACTTTGTCTAATGTACTCATATCAAATCCTTTAGCTTTTTTAATATTATAGAGTAAAAGCATATAAAACTACTTAGAAAATAGCATATTTTTATAAGAAAAAATATTTGATTGTAAAAATGCGTATCATTAGGTATAATTCTAAATATCTAAATTAGGAGCCACCTGTGAAGACCTCTGAAATCAGCTATCTACTCAATATAGTAAAAGATGAAAAAGCAAAATCAATTCTTAGTGCGGCTATTGAAAAAGAGGAAAAAAAAGAGAGCTACAAGATGTTGCTTAAACGACTGCAGATAGAGTTGCTCAAACTGCAAAACTGGGTACATGAGAATGACAAACGGGTACTTATACTCTTCGAAGGGCGCGATGGTGCCGGTAAAGGGAGTACAATTAAGCGTTTTATAGAGCATATGAACCCAAGAAAGTTTCGTATTGTGGCACTCCCAAAACCGACACCTTTAGAGCAGAAGCAGTTTTACTATCAGCGCTACTTTAAAGAGTTGCCAAATGCAGGGGAGATAGTCTTTTTCGATAGAAGCTGGTACAACCGTGCCATTGTAGAGCCAACCTTTGGTTTTTGCACAAAAGCACAGTATGAACAGTTTATGCAAATTACACCAGAGGTCGAAAAAGCACTTATAGATGATGGTATTATTCTTATTAAATTTTGGCTCTCAATTTCAAAAGAGACACAGGCTAAACGCTTTTACGAGCGTCAAAACAACCCGCTAAAGTATTGGAAGCTCAGCCCAATAGATCTAAAAGCGCAAGAGTTATGGAAGGTAATAGGTGACTTTAAAACCAAAATGTTTGAGCAAACAAGTACAGAGCATGCCCCTTGGGTCATAGTCGACAGCAACAGCCAAAAAAGAGCACGAATTAATGCTATAAAGTATGTACTTTCGCAGCTTCCGTATGAGGACAAAGATGAAGCTTTAGACTTCTGCGTCGATGCAAAAGAGCTACATCTCTACAAAAAGGAGTCATAATGCAAAATGAAAACCCAGAAAAAATCGATATACTTAAACTACTAGGCATCTCTATAGACAATGGTAAAATAGAGCTCGACACCAATAAGACAAAATCTTTTTTCCAAGAGTTACAAGATAAAGTAGAGAGTAAAAGCAAAGAGGTGCAAGAGGGTATAGAGAGTGGCAAACTAGACTTAAGCGAGAGTGTTGGGCTAAAGGTCGAAGATGAAAAGATAGAACTTGACCTCAATAAAACAAAGTCTCTACTTGAAACCATTGCCCAAAAAGCGCAAAGTTTTATAGAGGGAATCGATAAAAATATTGGGGATATCAGTAAAAAAGAGTAGTTATTTACTTGGTGCGGTAATATTACAAAAAGTGCTACAACTTTTGAGTAGAATTACTTCAAAGGAGGTACTTTTGAAATGAAACTGTTAATAGTATTACTTTTTTTAGGAAACTTACTTTCTGCATCTTCAGAGTTCATAGTTGAAACCAACAAGGCAGCATACAGAGCCTATAAAAATGGTAATTATAAAAAGGCTTTTGAGTTATATAAAAGTGCCAATAACCCCAAAGCCTATTATAACATGGCACAATTTTATGAACATGGTATTGGCGTTAAAAAAGATAATCAGAGTGCAATGCGAAACTACGAAATGGTCTATTACGCAATAGATTTAAAAAGTTATAAAACCTGTGAAAATGAGTTGCTCCCCTACTTTTACATAACGCTAAAGAAACTGAAAAAGTTTCCTGACTATAGAAAATTAAAAAAACTCTGTAAAAAAGATAGAAACCCGTTTCTAAAAAAATGCCCTGCAGCCAAAAGGATACCAAACAAATACCGTGGCGATATAGAGCTTTTTCCCTGCAAACTCTACCAAAAATTCCCAAAAACTATGAGCAGACTACTTGCAATCCATACCAATATCAGGCAATACGACAACACTCATGAGTCACTTTTGGCTAAACGCTATAGAAAAAAGATAGTGCGCACAATCCGTCCAATTATTGCCTACTATATAAAAAAAGAGTCAAAATGTATTCGCAAAGCCCATACTAACCAAGATATTCAAAACTGTATCGATGAGTATAACAATTTTCTCCATCACGCTGCTATGTCTGCCTTGGTAACAGAGGGTATTCGCCCATCACAAGAGATGCTCGAAAAAGACCCAAAACTAAAAGCAGAAATAGAAGCCGAAGATAGACGATATCGTCAGAGGGCTGAATTCTTAAAACAGAGAGCTGGCAAAAAAGAGAAAAAAGAGGCACTACGTAAATTAAAAAATCTCCATAGACATATCGAATACTACTACCATTAAGAGTTTTAATAATAACTCTTATAAATTACATTTTAATCCCATTCTTTCGTTTAATTTATATTTATTATAATACTGTTAATAATTTGTAATAGAAGGATGGATAATGTTCAAAAAAATATCATTGGCTTTTACTCTAGCAGCTTCTCTTGTGAGTGCATCATCAGTAGAGTATGGCAAAGGAACCTTTAGTATGGAGGGT
>JANTGQ010000102.1 GCA_024762845.1 Nitratifractor sp.
TAGTTGGCGTCGCCGAGGTATGTGTCGTAACTGTTGCCGTCTCTTAGGCGTATAAAGTATGCGCCCCTCTCGCGCCACCAAGATGGTGCGTAGATGCCGTAGTTGGCAAGGGTGTTTAGTGTGTAGTAGCTTCGGTAGCCGCTTCGCAGGTTTAGAAATTTGTTTGACTCTACTCTGGCTTTGGATACAATTGGGCGGTTGTTGCGCCAGTGATTCCGATTTAGAAACTTAGCGATAGAGCCTATGCAGTCGCTCATGGAGTTTGGGTCTCTCTTTCCGTTGCCGTCTAAGTCTACTCCATATTTTAAGTAGATAGAGGGCATCTGCTGCACGCACCCCATTGCTCCGGCAAAAGAGCCGCGAAGGTTTAGGGGGTTAATGTGCTCGCGGCGTGCTAAAAGGAGTGCTTTTATAAGCTCGGACTTAAAGAAGCGCTGTTTTCGGTTGGGATTAAAGGCGAGTGTTGTTAAAGAGTCTAGCACTCTATATTCGCCGCCAAAGAGACCAAACTTGCTCTCTACTCTTATGAATGCGGTTATTATCTCTTTGTCGATTCCGTAGCGTTTTTTTGCCAACTTTAGAGAATGTGAATATTTGTACATAAACCTTTTTCCAAGTGTTATACTCTCTGGTATAAGGATTTTACTTTTGTAGCGGTGCCAGCTATGGTCGGTAGCGTTTTTACGGGTGCCATTGTAGCGCTCTAAGGTCTCTTGCTGGTGGGCAACCTGTGCAAAAATACCCTTAAGGTAACTGCTGCTAAAGCCGTGGTGTTTGTGCATGTAGCTAATAAAGTGTTGCACTTTTTTAGTTTCGGCGTAGTTGAATCCAAAGAGGAAAAATGGTAGAAAAAGCAGGATGAGCAGAGGCTTCATACGCGACCCTTTAAAAATTTTCTATAAGTATAGCAGAAAAATGATATTTGTTAATATTTTATGCTATAATAGTAGAAGTTCAAGTTTATATGGGAGATATTTTATGAAAAGAGAAGTAATACTTATAGCTTTTGCTGCAGCTGCACTTATGTTTAGCGGTTGTTCTAAAAAAATGCCAGTTGCTTTGCCAAACAATCCGGTGCCTGGTGTTGATGGTGGCTCGATTGATGGTAGTATGATACCAGATGGGGGGAGTGTAGGCAGTGCAAAAAGCGGAAAAGATATTTTCCAAAAAGGCAAGGTGAGCGGTAATGGTAAATATTTGGGAAGCGATGGAGTAAGTAAAAGTGGCTTTAAGATGCTCTATTTTGCAAGCGACTCTTATACGTTAGATGATGACCAGATTAGACGTTTAATGAGTGATTTACCTAAAATTAAAGCAACTGCAGCCTCTGGAAAAATTTTGCTAGAAGGAAACTGTGATGAGTTTGGTACTGATGAGTATAACCACGCTTTGGGTCTTAAAAGAGCAAAAGCAGTGAAGTCTCTTTTGGTTAATTCTGGCATTGGCAGTGAGCATATAGATACAGTAAGTTATGGCGAAAGTAACCCGACATGTACAGTAGATGCACCGGCGTGCCATGCGAAGAATCGTAGAGTTGAGATTAATAAACTTTAATCTTCACCTCTCTTTGGTACAATATTAAGCTTCTTAGTGTAGAATGTATAAGAATTTAGGGAAGAGTGCTGCAGCGATTGCAGACAAAAAATTTGGACAAAATTTTCTAAAAGATGGGACTATTTTAGAAAAAATCATCGAAGCGATGCCCAAAGATGGACTACCGATTGTAGAGATTGGGCCTGGCTTAGGTGATTTAACTAGACAACTTATTCGAGTTGGGAATGTTAGAGCATATGAGGTAGATAAGAGACTCTGCGAATATCTGCACAATGAGTTTAAAGAGCCGTTAAGCAGCGGTAATTTGGAGCTTGTCTGTAAAGATATTTTAGCACACGATGGAAGTTTGCAAGATACAGAGTATTCGCTAGTAGCGAACTTACCATACTATATAGCAACAAAGATTATATTAAATGCTTTGCATGAGAGTCGCTGTAAGCGTGTTTTGGTCATGGTGCAAAAAGAGGTAGCACAGAAGTTTTCTGCAGTGAGCGGCGAGAGAGATTTTGGCTCTCTTGCAATACTTGCACAGAGTGTAGCAGATGTGCAGCTTCTTTTTGATGTACCGCCAGAGGCGTTTGAGCCTCCGCCAAAGGTGACATCGGCGATACTCTATATAGAAAAGAGAGCCTCTTTGGAGGATAAAGGTTTTGAAGAGTTTTTAAAGGTCGCGACAAAGCAGCCACGAAAGACGATGATGAAAAATCTATCTACAACATATGCAAAAACGAAGCTTCTAGAGCTTTTTGAGCAGTTGGGTATAAAACCTACTGCGAGATCCCATGAGATTGGCTTGTCTATTTATCATCAACTTTACAAAGAATTAAAAGAGGATAGAGATGATGAATCAAGAGAGCAACGAGGGTAAACCGGCAAATTCGCAAGAGCAAAAACCTGCAAGAAAAAGATCGCAAAACCCATTTAGAAAAAATAGACAAAATGGTAATAGTAGTGCGCAGGGGAGTGGGAGTAGAGAACAAAATTCTGCGGCTAATGGTCGAGAGAGTGCTCAAAAAAACAACTCTCAAAAGCCTAATGTATCAAGAGAGAATACAAAAGAGGGGAATACCCAAAATAGTGGTGCCCAGCAAAAGAGTAACCGCCAAAAAGAGGGTGGAGCATCTGGACAAAGAAACAGCAAACCTCGCAACAGTAACGGGCAAAGAGGCAACCGCAGCAATAGCCAAAGAAACAATAATCGAAACGGTAATAGAAACAGTAGAGGCAGAGGGCGTATAAAGATAGATACGACTGTGCCTGCTGAGATGAGAGAGTCAATTATAGAGAATGAGCGTGCGCAGCAGGAGCGTATGGCGCCATGGAAAAAGATTAATCTAAACAGTAACGGTAAGGTTCGTTTTACACCACTTGGGGGCTTAGGTGAAATTGGCGGGAATATGGCTGTTTTAGAGACAGAGACGAGTGCAATTGTGATTGATGTAGGGATGAGCTTTCCCGATGAGACAATGCATGGTGTAGATATTTTAGTACCTGACTTTAGCTATCTGCACGCTATTAAAGATAAGATTAAAGGGATAGTAATTACACACGGTCACGAGGACCATATTGGGGCAATTGCATACCTCTTTAAAGAGTTGAAGTTCCCTATCTATGCGACGCCGTTGGCGCTGGCGATGATTGCAAATAAGCTTGATGAGCATAGATTGAGTGCAGATAAGAAGTACTTTAGATATATTACAAAGCGTAAAGTTTATGAGATTGGTGATATTAAAGTGGAGTGGATGCATGCAACACACTCGATTGTAGATGCCTGCTCACTTGCTATCGAGACAGAAGCAGGTATTATTATACATACAGCAGACTTTAAAGTAGACCATACACCGGTTGATGGATATACGATGGATCTACAGCGTTTTGCACACTATGGTGAGCGTGGTGTTTTATGCCTATTTTCTGACTCTACAAATTCGCACTCGCCTGGCTTTACCAAGAGTGAAATGGTAGTTGGTAAAACATTTGACGAGCTTTTCGAGAAGGCAAACGGGCGAGTGATTATGTCTACTTTCTCGTCGAATATTCATAGAATTTACCAGGCTATGGAGCGTGGTGTTCGTCATGGTAGAAAGATATGTGTTATTGGGCGCTCGATGGAGAGAAATATCGAGACAACAAGACGTTTAGGGTATATAGATGTTGGCGAAGAGCACTTTATAGATGCGCATGAGGTAGGTAGATATAAAGATGAAGAGCTGCTAATTGTAACTACTGGCAGTCAGGGTGAGACGATGGCAGCTCTTTCGCGTATGGCGACAGATGAGCATAGACACATTAAGTTAAAGCCAACCGATACTGTTATTATCTCTGCAAGTGCGATTCCGGGGAATGAGGCGAGTGTAAGTAAGTTGATGAACCTGCTGCTTAAAAGCGGTGTAACGGTACGCTATAAAGAGTTTAGCGATATCCATGTATCGGGGCATGCAAGTCAGGAGGAGCAGAAGCTTATTTTGCGCCTTGTGCAGCCGAAGTTCTTTTTGCCGGTACATGGAGAGTACAACCATATTGCAAAACATGCACAGACGGCAATTGCGTGTGGTGTGGAGGAGAGAAATATCCTGCTTATGAGCGACGGAGACCAGATAGAGATTGCTCCAAAGTATGTTAAAAAGGTAAAAACTGTTAAGAGTGGTAAGCGCTATATCGACAACCAGGGCAATAACGAAATCTATGCAGATGTTGTAGATGACAGACAGAAACTTGCAACCGAGGGTATTGTAAATATTATTATGCAGATCGATACCCAAAAAGGGGAGCTCTCTGGCAAGCCGATTGTAACGGCGCATGGTTTGGTAGCAGCAAAAGATAGCAAACGATTCGAAAAGGCTATTGTCGATTTGGTAGAGAAGCATCTGAAGGCTAGCAATATTGAGAAGAGTGCAAACCCGAAAGTGATAGAGGATGATATCCGCAATATTGTAAAACGCTATATTGTGAAGCAGTATAAGAGTTATCCGTTTATTATACCAACAGTATTTATGGTGTAGATTGTGGAAGCAGCCGAGTTCGCAAGAGAGACGCTTGAGATAGAGGCGCAGGCGCTGCTGGATTCGAAGGCAAGAGTTGGCGAGGGGTTTAACAAGGCTGTCGAGATAATCTTGGGCATTGCTGGCAAGCTGATTGTTGTAGGTGTTGGAAAGTCGGGGCATATTGGCAGTAAAATAGCAGCTACTCTCGCAAGTACTGGAACACCAAGCTTCTTTTTGCATCCGGCAGAGGCGATGCATGGCGATTTGGGAATGATAGGCAAAGATGATGCTGTTTTGGCAATAAGCTACAGCGGGGCGAGCGAAGAGTTGACCAAATTGGTACCCCATATTAAAAATTTTGGCGTGCCTGTTATTGCTATGAGCCGCTCTAAGCAGAGTCAGTTGGGGAAGATGAGTGATGCACATATCGATATTTCGGTAGCCAAAGAGGCGTGTCCGCTCGGTATTGCCCCAACTTCGAGCACTACCCTTACCTTGGCACTTGGCGATGCGCTAGCGGTGGCACTTATGCGTATACGCGGATTTAAAAGAGAGGATTTTGCAAGGTTCCACCCCGCCGGCTCTTTGGGGAGACGCCTCTACTTAAAGGCTGAGCACTTTTTGATACCGCGAGAGCAGTTGCCGATTGTCTCGACGGATACACCTTTAAAAGATGCAATTGTTGTAATGTCAGAGGGGAAGTTAGGCAATCTTTTAGTAGAGGGGAGTGGCAAGTTGGCAGGTGTTTTTAGCGATGGCGATTTACGCCGGAGCCTAATGAGAGATGATTTTGACTTTAACGCTCCGGTTGCCGAGTATATGACTAAGAGTCCATTTACCATAGAGAGTTCAGATATATTGGCTGTAGATGCACTTGAACTTATAGAGAGCAGGCGCATACAGCTTTTAATAGTTACAGAGAGCAACGGGCAGATTGTCGGAGCGATACATATACACGATTTAATAGCCGCAGGAGTGGAGAGAGATGAGACTAAATAAATTTATAGCACACAACAGCAAATACTCCCGTCGAGAGGCAGATAGACTTATCGAAGAGGGGAAGGTGAGTATCAATCGGCAGATTGTACACGATTTCTCTTATAGAGTTGAGAAAGAGGATAGAGTCTTTGTAAAGGGGCATGAGATTAAGCCAAAGGGTAGATTTGAGCTAACGATGATAGCCTATAATAAGCCAAAAGGTGCGCTTGTTACAAAAAAAGATGA
>JANTGQ010000103.1 GCA_024762845.1 Nitratifractor sp.
CCTGCTCACCCTTAGCATCTAAGATAAACATAGCGTCTACATTTTTCAGTGTCTTAGAGATACTTTTTAGTCCAACCTTTAAGTCGCTTAGTGTTATATTTGGCACTCTGTTAGGCAGCGCCCGACTTAATATATAACAAAAGTATGCCCTAGCTTTTACCCGAACCTCTGCAAACTCATCAATCTCTTTTATGTTCATCTATACCTCCAAAGCTGCTCGTATTAATTCTCGTGCAAACGCCCGATTACATCGCCAAACGAGACCTTTTGATCAACGTTTACACTCCACACCACTGCATCTTTTTCACTCAAAATTACAATTGTAGAACCCATCTCAAACCAGCCAAAGAGTTCACCTTTTTTAAGCTCTATTCCCTCTTCGTACTCATATAGAGTGCTTACAGATGCATCGCTGTTTGTTTTTACTCTACCTTCAAAACTCACAACCATTTTACCAACATTCAGAGCACCAACTAAAACAATAAAGTGCAGATGCCCAAATCTATCTTTAACCTTAATAACAACTCGCTCATTCTCAAGGTAGAGATTCTTTTTATTCTTTAAAAGTGGCATATTAACAGGGTAGAGCTTTCCGGGAATATGCATAACACTTAATACCCTTACATCAAAAGGCATATGATATCTATGGTAATCTTTTGGAGAGAGATAAAGGTTTACATATGCCCCACCTTCCAAAAGTGAAAAACTCTCCTCGTTATGTGCACCAATTAAACTGTTTGTATTATATGCCATCCCTTTAATTTGGTATGCGGTATGGTTTTTTATTGTACCAAAATCGATTACTCTTGCATCGCAAGGGGATATTACAGAGTCTCTTACAGCATCTATAGTTGGCTCTTTTTTCATTTTACGAATAAAGAGTTTTCCTAAACTACTGTAGGTATTGGCAGGCTCAAAATTGCTCATATCAAGCCCCATTAGCTTAACATAGGAGTTATTTATAATTTTTTGCACAGGAGCACTAAACTCTTTGGCTGCAAACTTGCCAAAGGCTCTTGAGACTACAGAACTATAATGTTTTTTCACACGCTTCCTTTACTTTTAAAATGTTTTAATGCATTCTCCATTAAGGCTATATGGTAATTCTCCTGATAGTTAATAAAGTCAAAAAACTTTGCCAACTCCTCTGCCTCTTTCACTACAGCATCAGAGAGCTCTTTACACTGCTCTTTGGCTGCTATCTCTTCATCTATTCCATCTTTTAAAAACTCTGCCACATCCTCTACCTGATACAACGAGCTATGCACCACTCTAGGCACACCCAAAATGCCCATCTGCGCCATCATTTCACCAAAACTTTTAAGGTGAAAAAAGCTCTCATCTACAAGAATTTGAAAAATCTTATTAAGGTAGTCATCACTTGAGTGCGCTTTAAGGTAGTTGTAAATCATAATCAACTCATACTCTTTATAACTCTCTTCAAACAAAAAGAGCGTCAGTGCATCTGTCGCTTCACTAGAGAGTTGCAAATCTTTATAGGTGCGCTTGCCGCTAAATGCTGTTACTACTTCATCTTCTAAAGTAGCTAGTTTATACTTTATATAGTCCCAGTCTGTCTGCAACCTAAAACGCAAGGCTTCATCTTCTACAAATGGCAGCATAAGCTCCATGGTTCCAAGACGCTCAATAATATTATTTACAATCACAACTAGAGAGTCTACCTTTATAGGAATAGGTTCTCTATTATAGTCATACTCTACCTTCTGCTCTACTAGCTTCTCTTCTATCCAGCCAAAGTGACGAAAAAGGATATCGCTAAAATCATTGAGCACCTGTCTGCTCTCTACACTACTGCTCATAAAAGATGCCATCAGTGTCTCTAACCACACTTCGTGAGTTTTTATTAATAGATTTTTCATTACTTCTCCTCTTGGCTGTTAAATGCTGTTTCAGGATTACAGCTCTGCTCTATTTTATAGATAAGAGTCTTTTTCTCACCCTCTTCTTGGCTTAAAATATAACCATCAATTGCAGCTTTAAGTGCAACTGCTACCATTTCCGAGCATGCTGCCTGCTCCGGATCCACCTGCTCTAACATTCCCAATGTAACGGCTATAAGCTCCCCTGCTTTTTCAAACGTTAAACCTGCAGCTTCCTGTGTAATTATAGAACCTGCAACCACTGTTGTCATACATGCTATTGCTTCAAAAGCAATTTCAGAAATTATTAAACTCTCCTCTTGCTTCTGCACATTAATATAGATAATTACTTTCTCTCCATTTTGCGGGTTCTCACCTATTCCAATACTATCAGCATCTTCTATACGCCCATAGTTATTTGGATTGGACATATGAGCTACAATTTCATCATCAATACCTATCATCACTTCCCTTTCTTGGGTTATCCAGAGTTTCTTAAGCTAATTATACTCAATATAACACAAATAAACACTTTTAAATAAAAATAGCTCTCTAAATGAAATAATTTTTTACTTTACTCTTTTTTGGGATATAATATTACAGAAACTTTCTACAAGAGGATTAAAATGAACACTCAAAAGGTAATCTCCGGCTTCTTTATTATTATGGCGATGACACTCAACTTCGGCTTTTTCTATGGCGATATAGATAAATTTGCACACCACAGCCCCTACGAGCTTTTTGTAGCAATTGTTGTTAACCTTATAGCAACAATTCTAAAACTTGGTGATAAAACACAAGTTGGCTCAGTGCTCTTAGCGACAAGCCTTGTTGCAGATATTCAGCTTTTAGCTGCGGCAATTGTATGGGGTGTCTCTCTATATGTACTAAGCGGCGGTATCCAAAACTATGCACAGGTAATTGTCTCGCTCTCAGGTGGTGCTCTGCTTGCAAATATTGTCTCGGTAATTATCTTTGTGGGTGATACATTAAAATCAAAGCGTTAAACAGTGCAGCACTCTAATATTTTTTGGATAATCATCCGCCGAATGCGGACACCTCTACTTGTAATTATACTTACATTTTCTATTACTATTATAGGATTAGTACTTATCCCAGGTGTCGATGGCAACGGTAACCCCTACCATATGAGTTTTCTTGATGCAGTCTACTTTGTAAGTTTTATGGCTTCTACAATCGGTTTTGGCGAAGTTCCCTACGAATTTACCTATGCTCAGCGCCTATGGGTTCTCTTTTCTATCTATATAAGTGTTATTGGATGGTTCTATGCAATTGGTGCCCTTGTTGCACTCATTCAAGACAAAAACCTTATACTCGAACTTGACGTAGCAAAATTTCGTAAAAAAATTAAAAATCTCAAAGAGCACTTTGTCATTATTTTGGGCTACAACCATGCAACCAAAGAGTTAATTAACCGCTTAAATCGTGACGGCAAACGTATTGTTGTTCTCGACAAAAGCCAGGAAAAAATTGACGAACTCGAACTAGAGCACTTTATGCCAGAGGTTTACGGCTTAAGAGCCAATGTCGAAACACCTGAAGTCCTACGTTTAGCAGGTATAAAAAAGCGTAACTGTAAAGCAGTGATTACACTTTTTGACAACGACTATAAAAATACGAAAATTGCACTTTTAGTAAAACTTTTAAATAATAAAGTAAATATTATTGTAAAATCCTCTACAAAAGAGCAGACACAGCACCTTAAAAATCTTGGTATCAAAAATATTATTGACCCATTCCATTTAATCGCAAATCGCTTCTATCTTGCGGTATCAGCCCCCCATCTATGGATTCTAGAGCAGATGCTCTTTGGGCACGACCTCTATATGCACGAGCACGAATCACTGCCAAATGGTAAATATGTAGTGTGTGGGTATGGACGAATGGGCAAAGCCCTTCAAGAGTCCCTTAATAAGTCGAATACAGACTGTAGCTTTATAGACCTTAAATCAGCAAAACACAAAGCACAAAAGAATAGTGCAATCTATGGAGATGCCGAAGATTACCAATCGCTTATAGATGCAGGGGTAGAAGATGCCGCTGCAATTATAGCCGCTACCAAAGATGACCTTATAAATCTCACCATTCTACTAACAGCAAAAAAAATAAACCCAGATATCTACACTATTGGTAGAGAAAACACTATTGATGACGTTACTATTTTCCAGTCTGCCAAAATTGACAGAGTCTATATCTTAGAAGAGATTATCTCAGAGTTTGCACACCGTATTATCTCTCAGCCATTAACACACCAATTCCTACAAATCATTCATAAAAAAGATGACGAGTGGGGGAAAGAACTTATAGATAAACTGAAACAGAAAACCTGTTACAACCCTGAAATATTTGAGCTCAGGGTTGTTAAGTCTCAGGCATATGCGTTGACCGAGTACCTTAAAAACGGTAACTCTATCAACTTAGGACTACTATCAAGAGATTTATCAGATAGAAAACAAAGAGCCAAAATACATATACTAATGGTAAAAAATAGAAAAGAGGAGATTACTATTTTACCAGATGAGAACTATTGCGTTAAAGTAAGTGACAGATTCTTAATAGCGGCATCAGAAGAAGCAAGGGAAAACTTCGAACTCCTTGTAAATAATGTAAATGAATTTGAGTATATAACAACAGGTAAAGAGCTTAAATTTGGTCTCATAAGGCAATTGCTCGAAAAAAATTAGAGATTGAAATAAGGGAAATAAAAGATGATGAATACTTTGATTATAGGAGCCGGTGGCGTAGGTAATGTTGTTGCATTTAAATGTGCTATGAACAAAGAGAGTTTTGGTAATATTACGCTTGCTAGTAGAACTGAAGCAAAGTGCATTGCAATTGCTAAAAATATAGAAAAAATGTATGGTGTTACAATAGCTACTGCAAAAGTTGACGCCGACAGTGTCGAAGAGCTTACTGCTTTAATAGAAGAGACAAATGCAGATATTGTAATAAATGTAGCCCTTCCTTACCAGGACTTAACTATTATGGATGCCTGCAGCAGTTGTGGCGTTAACTACTTAGACACTGCAAACTACGAGCACCCAAACACCGCAAAGTTTGAATATAAAGAGCAGTGGGCAAAAGATAAACAGTTTAAAGATGCCAACATAATGGCACTTTTAGGCAGTGGTTTTGACCCAGGCGTTACCAATGTCTTCTGTGCATACGCACAAAAACACTACTTTGACACCATAGAGACTATAGATATCTTAGACTGTAACGCCGGAGACCACGGTTACCCTTTTGCAACCAACTTTAACCCCGAAATCAATCTGCGCGAAGTTAGCGCAAACGGACGATACTGGGAGAAAGATAAAAATGGCGTAGGTAGATGGATAGAGACAAAACCTATGGAGATTAAACAGGTATGGGATTACCCAGAGATTGGTCCAAAAGATAGTTATCTCCTCTACCATGAAGAGATGGAGAGTTTGGTAAAACATATCAAAGGGCTTAAAAGAATACGTTTCTTTATGACCTTTGGAGAGAGCTACCTTACACATATGAGATGTCTCGAAAATGTAGGAATGCTTGGTATTGAGCCAGTAGAGCATCAGGGGCAAAAGATAGTTCCACTGGAATTTCTAAAAACGCTTCTACCAGACCCGGCAAGCTTGGGAGAACGCACAAAAGGAAAAACCAACATAGGTATAGTAGCCACCGGTTTGAAAGATGGAGAGAAAAAGACAATTTATATCTATCAGGTAAGCGACCACCAAGAGTGCTATAGAGAGGTTTTAAGCCAGGGAGTAAGCTATACAACTGGCGTTCCAGCAATGATTGGAGCAAAACTGATGCTAGAGAAAAAATGGTACAAAACAGGAGTACA
>JANTGQ010000104.1 GCA_024762845.1 Nitratifractor sp.
ATAAATACCCATGTAAGTGACGCCAAAAGAAAATACTTTACACCATCTTTAAGCCAAATATCTAAGCCATACTCCCAAATTTTAAGCATACTCATTGTTCCTACAGCGCCTAAAAGAAGCGCAAATAGTTCTCTTTTTGTCAACTTTTTGAGTGTAATAAGTGCCACTATAAAAAATGTAAGTATAGGATTAAGGGTAGTTACCAAAATGCCCCCAAATCCGGCATCTCCATATTTTGTACCCTCGAAAAAGAGGTAGTTGTAGAGTGTCAGAAAAAGCGCACCAATAAAGCTTAAAAGAAGGTTTCTAAAGCTGACTCTAAAACTCTCTCGAAAATAGAGAACCACAGGTGCAATTGTAACGGTAGAGAACAAAAAGCGCCAAAAAATTAGATTATAGGCATCAAGATAGTGCGAGAGGACTTTTGCATTAATCCACGTTAAACCCCAAAAGAGCATTGCAAAAAACATCAAAATCGAGAGAGTTTTTTCAGACACAAAAAACCTTTCTGAGAATTATACTCCCTCTTCGGTTAATCCCGGATTTTGCATTAGAATCGCTAGAAAAACATTAAGTGCTTGTGCTATGGGTGTTTGCAAAAAATTTGAGGTTAACCCGTAGGTTAATCGATGGTTTTTTGTAAACACCCATAGTGCAATGACTAATGCGGCTTCAGTGATTTCTAATGCAAAATCCGGGTTAATCCTTACGATATAGCAACTCTTCAAGTACCGCTTTTGTGTAGTAGGAGTTCATATTATCAAGATAAGAGCACACAACACCGCTGCCACTTAGCTTAACTGCACCATAACTTGTAAGGCTACACTTTGCACTTTTTTTATCTACCCAGTGGTTACCATACCAGCTATCTTCTACTGCACCATACAGCAGTGCTTCAAAATCTCCTATATGAAGTGCCCCATTATTATATTTCCCGTTCTCGATTAAATACCATAGAGCAGTTGTGTGATCAATTTTAGTAGTATCTAATAGAGGAGTTGGCACGGCTGGATCATGTGCCATAATTATCTCTCCTTCAAAACGATTAAATACTATGTGTGCTGCTTTCGATGCTGATGTTGGCTTTGTAACACCTTCTGAGAGATTCATCTCTGGTTCGCCACTTCTTCTATCGCTCCAAGCAGATGAGATTACAATTTTGTCAACCTTCTCATTTACAAGATTTGCATCTGCTTCAAGTAAAGAAGCAAAATTATGTAAATGTCCTCCGACAATATAAACCACACTCCTCTCTTTACTAATATTGAACAAATCTGCAAGTAAGTACTCACTACTATCATCAATTGCAGTATCTAATAATATACCTCTAACAAATCTATCCAAACGAGGAAACCTTCTAGTAGTAGGTGTAACCCTGCCCGTAAAAGTATGGTTAATTAATACAGGAATATCGACATCAGCACCTAAAAGAGCTCTAAATATATTATTCGCCTTTCCATCAAGGTCTTGTCCAGTTACATCAACAGCTCGCAACTCTATCAAACCCCTCTGGTGCATCTTTTTTGCTGCAGATATAAGAGAATAATTGTCTCTATCCCAATGGTCCTGCGACAAATAGATAATTGGCACACTATAAGCCCTTTTAGAACTTACCGTAACAGTTGCATTTGACTCTGCACCGTCACTATCTTTTAAGGTATATCTAAAACTCTCTTCCCCGATAAAGTTGTCAACTCGACGATACTCAACCTTGCTATCAACTACTCTAACTTCTCCGTGTTCTGTGGTTGTAGGTACTCTAGTGATTGTGAGCTTATCTCCATCTAAATCTTTATCGTTACTTAATACATCAATAAGCAGAGTTTTATTAGTGTCTAACACCGCAGAATCTGGAGCAGCTGATGGAGGTGCATTTTTAACAAATATTTCAAGGTTCAGCTCCAGTTCTCCCCCATCTTCACGAGCTCCTACTACCTGTAATAGATATGGGCTGTTTTGGCTTGCACTTACCGATAGTTTTCCTTCTAAAATACCTTTAGCTGAAACCTTAATACCTTTAGGCAGCTCACTCCTCTTTTTTGGCATTGCAAAGCCCTCTATTTTGCTATTAAAGAGGGCATTTAAATTAATTTTAACTTTTTGACTATCATAAAATATTTTTTCTACTCTGTGTAAAGTTTCACTCTCCGTAACACCCACTTTAGTACTTTTTTCTTTCGTACATGCTGAGTTTACAAATAGATATACAAAGAGAAAAATATAAATTTTATACATTTTTTTGACTTTTTTAGAAAATTTTACATGAATAAGTTTTAATTTGCATTAAAAAATATTTTCAAATTCATCATAAAGCAAGTCATTTTTAAAATATATCAAAAAAATGGAACTTATTAGAGATAATTTTTTTCTCATTTTTTAACTAGCTAGGACAACAAAAAGCTACTTTTAATCTCTACAAAGTAGTATAAAACAAAAAGGATTTTTATGGAATATAATAAATTAACTCCCGAAGAGGAGTATGTAATTCTTAATAAGGGTACTGAGTTTGCTTTTAGTGGGAAATATTGGGATAATAAAGAGGATGGTACCTATGTATGTCGGCAGTGTAATACCCCTCTTTTTCACTCTAATGCAAAGTTTGACTCAGGTACTGGATGGCCAAGTTTTGATGATGCTATTGAAAATGCTGTCAAAGAGGTTCCAGATGCAGATGGTAGACGTGTAGAGATTGTTTGTGCAAACTGCGGTGGGCACTTAGGGCATGTCTTTAGAGGTGAGGGATTTACCGATAAAAGTACAAGACACTGCGTTAACTCTATCTCTTTAGACTTTATTAAAGAGGACTAAAGAGGCTGTTAAAGTACTACTATTTTTAGGAGTAGTGCCTTTAGGTACAAGAATCAGTCACCATTTTATAAAGTTACAGCAACGAGCCTTAAGGCGCTAGAGGGTTAGTAACTCTCTAACGGATCGTACTTAACAATTGTTGCTTCTGAAAAATTAGGTACCTCATCGTATGCAAATACTGCGTAGTACTTCTCTTTATCAAAAGAGGCAAAGTTATCATACGTATAGTTATCTAGACCTCCATAGAGCTTTACGCCATCCATAAAGTGTTTTGGTGGATGGAAACTGTTTCTAACTACATAGTAGCCTTTCACAGCCTCATCTTCTACTCTATCCCATGAGATCCTAATCATCTTATTCTCTTTAGTTATTTTTAAATTATCAACAGCTTTTGGTGCAATTCGTCTTTTTGGTACATAACTTACTAGTAACTGTGCATCATCACTCCAGTCGGTAATTCGCCCTTTTGCACCATGTGCTGATGTTGGCTTAATAACAAGCTTGAGTATTTTACCATCTATATGCATTTTATCAACAATATGTCTTGAGAATGTATCAAACTTAAAGTATTGATACTCATGAGTGTTTAGCTCTTTCTCAGCAACTTCATACCCTATAAACTCTATCTTCTCTCTATTTTTAATATCTTCATAGGTTCCAACTTCATCTACCTCTACAAGCTCTACATAGAATCGAATATCCGATCTCCCTTTGAGTGTATTCTTATTCTTAATGCGAAGTGTACACTTTGTAATCATAGTTACCTCAGGGTCTGGCAGTGCGTCGAGATTAAAATCCATAAATCCATAGACTTTCTCTCCGTTTTTATCAAAACCGCTCGAAAGCCCCTCTTTCACTCCGCTCTCATCGATAGTCGCCATTGTGTATGTATCTAGTGCAACCTGCTCCTCAACAACAGTATATTTAACATCTAACATCGGTCGGTAGTGAATACCGCCCCCAAAACGACCATAGCCAATATCGAACTGCATCATTTGGCTATCTTCACCTGCTGGCAGTTTTTTTGGTCCATCTAGCCTAAAAACAACCCTTTGGATATCAATCTTCTCTTGTAATAGTTTACACTCATGTCTACTAAACTCCCAGTAGTTCCAGATACCCTGTGTCAACTTTTCAGAGCGTATGGCTCGCCCTATTACACCTTTTGCTTTTGCATTTTCTATCTCGTGGAAATCGGTAAGTTCGCTAAAACTATCCTCTTCCAATAGCGAAAGATTCCACTCGCCATATCTCTCTATCTTTGCAGCAACGCGGTTCATTGGGTAGATATAGAACCTTGCAGACTTTATAAGTGCATTTTTTGGCAGTGTAGATAGGTCAAAAGTTACTACAGCATCACAAATCCCACTGTTCTTATTAACCCCAACAAACAGAGAGTTACTCCCAAAGTGCGAACGGTTCTGCTCTTGTGTCAACTCCCCTACATACCCGGTCTCGCTTAACGATGCAAAGACAACTTTATAAAACTCATCATCATCAAGCTTCGTTCTTACCTTTACGATTGGAGCAAATGGAGACTTGTAGCCGCTCTTTTTATTGAGCACACGAATAGTATAGTAGTAGTTTGTCGAGCTTTGCAAGTCACTGTTGGTAAAACAGCACTCAGATACAACACCCACTAATGTTCTCTCATTACAGGCATCTTTATCTTTAACATTTCTGTAAATCTCAAAACATATATCTTCGCGCTCCTCATATTGCCACTCCAGGGTGACACTGTTGACAGCTACGCTTTTAACTGTAAAGTTATCAACGCGCTTTGGTGCTTTAGCGGAGTAGTTGACAACTTCGCTAAATGTGCGTTTAAGTGCCGGAATATTCTCATCAACACTGCTGCTCATACTCTTCATATAATCTGGAATATTCTTGGTACCTACCTCTGCTACAAATGCAATAATCCCTCTAGAGTAGTAGTACTCTCTTCCGCTTCCGCTAATTAAGTGTGCGGGCGGCTTACCACGGTGTATTCCATACTTTCTGCCTGTTACTTTTTGGATTTCGTCATTCATGTTTGCACAGATTACATTCATATCTGTACCATCAATCTCTGCTTCGTGCATAAACTTATGTGCTGGAAAGAACACATTTCCTTGCGAGTGGTAATCTACTGCAATTGTAATATTTGGGTGCGCATCTACAAACTCTTTTATAGCATACGTCTCAGCCTCCGAAAATGGGGCTTCACCACCATAGACATTCGAGGATGTATCGCTAATCTTTTTAAAACCGACAGAGAAGTTACGGTTTAAATCTACACCATAGGTGCCGTCGTGGTTTTTGCGTCTATTTTTTCGCCAAAAAGAGAAGTGCTTTCTTGAGTACTCATACCCATCGGGGTTAAGGCAAGGCACCATATAGAGTGTCGACTCATTTAGCGATTTCTCCAAAATAGGGTCAACATCCCCATTAAGTGCAGCATACTCTATAAATTTCAGTGCCAACTCATGCCCAATCCACTCGCGCGCATGGATTGTACCAGTATAGAGCATTGCCGGCTTGCTATCTGCACTCTCGACATCTTTGCTAATAGTTACTAGCATAATATCTCGCCCCTCATATGTTGTCCCAATTTTTTGGAGACGAATCAAGTTTGGGTATTGAAGCTGCATCATCTGCAGATACTCTAAACTCTCCTGATACGATTTATATTGATTTTTCATAAGCTCACTTTTTTAGTAGAATATTTGAATTTGAGAAAAGAGGCAAAGTACCCCTTTTTTTTATAGCCAAATTATAGCAAAAGTTACTCTCTATTTCGAAAGCTTCTCTTTAAGTTCGCTCCAGTTTTCGCGCAGGCTCTTAAGAATTTTTCCCTTTAACCAGCTAAAGTCCTCTTCGAGTTCGTGTGGCAACTCTTCGAGCTTTTTAAGAAAGTCGCTAGAGTTAAATTTCTCTA
>JANTGQ010000105.1 GCA_024762845.1 Nitratifractor sp.
TCAATGCGGATTATACAATTATCCGTTTAACTGACTCTTTGAGTGCAGTTGTAATTTCGTAGCTGATTGTGTTAAAGTGATTGGCTACTTTTTGTGCATCGTTGAAGATGCATACCTCTTCTGAGTCACCTTCTAATGATATAAAATCCATTGATACTCTTCCTAATATTGGTAAATTTTGGGCTGTCTGGAGTGGTTTGTTGCTGTTGCCGCGGAAGAGGCCGTCTCCGTAGCCGACACTGTAGGTTGAGACTATCATATCTTTGGGGGCTCTGTATATGCCGCCGTAGCCGACTCTTTGCCCTTTTTTTAGAGCTCTTGTCGAGGTGCGCTTTGCCCAGAGGGAGAGTACCGGTTTGAGTTTGATTTCGTCAAAAGTTTGTGGGAGTTCGTTGTATCCGTAGAGGGCTATGCCAACACGGGCGATATCTTCGTTAAACTCTTTGGCGCGTAGCACGCTTGCAGAGTTAAAGCTGTGAAAACGGGGGCAAAAGCCGAAAGTTCGTACAGTTTGTTTGACCTCTGTAAAGTTTTTGACCTGCCAGGCAAATTCGCTGCTTAGTTCGTCGGCGCTGCGAAAGTGGGTAAATACGCCGTAGAGATTGAGCTTGTTTTGTTTGATAATTTCTAAAGCTTGTATTAGCTGTTCCATTTCGATACCGTTGCGGTGCATTCCGGTGTCTACTTTTAGCTCTATTTTGGCGTTGCCTCGGTAGTTTTTAAGTGTTTGAAGGTCGCCGATAGCGTAGGAGTAGTTTGGCTGCTCTGTTGGGGTGTCGTTTAGTATGAGGATATTTTGAAAGTGGTGCGATATTTTGTCGGCTTCGTTGTTGTTGATTACAACTGCTTCTGTTATACCATAGTCGCTGACGAGTTTTGCCATAATTTCGATGCCGTGACCATAGGCGTTATCTTTTAGGACAGCTGCTATTTTGCTTTTGTCGCCCGTTTTTAAAGCTAATTGGTTAAGATTATGATAGAGATTATTTTTCGATATTTTAATGGTTGCCATAAGAAATTGTAACCAAAAAAGGGTTAAAATGGATTGGATGTTCTATACAAAAATTATTGCAGGTGTAGCAACAGTTGTGATTGTGGGGATGCTTATAAAGGAGCTGGTAAGCTCTATTAAGCGCAGTAACAATGGCGAAGTAAGCAAAAAGTGGGATATCGACTAAATGCGACGCCTTAAAGCTGAGTGGGAGCCGCAAAATGTGGTGCTTATGGCACTGCCAAATGCTACTACAGATTGGGCAAATGGCAATTTAGAGAGTGCTTCGGCAACTTTTAGAAAAATCGCGCAGGCGATTGGTTATTCGCAGATGGTCTATATGCTTACCAACAATGCTCAAGAGGCGAAGCAGCACTTTTGCTCGACCAATAATATTATCTTTATAGAGGCAGCGTATAACGATACCTGGACACGTGATTATGGGGCTTTAAGCATTGAAGATAGTGGGCAAAAGAGGCTTCTTGATTTTACCTTTAACGGTTGGGGCGGCAAGTATGAGGCTGGTTTAGATAACCAAGTGAACAGATTTTTAGCAGGCAAAGGCTTTTTCGGCGGAACTGAGCTTGAGAGTATAGATTTTGAGTTAGAGGGTGGTTCGATAGAGAGTGATGGTGCCGGTACGCTGCTTACTACAAAGTCGTGTCTGCTTAATCGCAATAGAAACGGCGGTTTGGGGCAGAGCGAAGCAGAGGAGATTTTAGGAGAGTATCTAGGTGCTAAACGGGTACTGTGGGTAGAAAACAGTTACCTTGAGGGGGATGACACAGACGGGCATATAGATATGCTGGCACGATTTGTCAGCACAGATACGATAGCATATAGCAAGTGCGAAGATAGCAGTGACAGCCACTATAAGAGTTTACAGGAGATGGAGCGGGAGCTCAAGAGTTTTCGGCAAGCTAATGGAGCACCCTATAATTTGGTGCCGTTGCCATTTAGAGAACCAATCTATAAAGATGGTAATCGATTGCCGGCAAGCTATGCTAACTTTTTAATAACCAATAAAGCTGTAGTATTACCGACATATGAGAGCAAGCAGGATAGGGTAGCTGTAGAGGTACTGAAAGAGCTTTTCCCAAGTAGAGAGATAATTCCGGTACCGAGTCTGAACTTGATAGAGCAGGGTGGGAGTATCCACTGCTCTACTATGCAGATTAGTTTTTAAGTGAGGTAAATATGAAAGTTTCGTTAATACAGATGGCATATCGTGGAAGTAAAGAGAAGATGGTGGCGCAGAGTGTTGCCAAGATTGCAGGGTTGGCAAAAGAGGGGAGCGGGCTTATTGTGCTGCAAGAGCTGCATCAGGGGGAGTATTTTTGCCAAAGTGAAGATACCCGATTTTTTGAATACGCAAAAGATTTTAAAGAGGATCTTGCATTTTGGGCAGAGGTAAGCAGAGAGCATAATGTTGTACTTGTTACATCGCTCTTTGAGATGCGCGCACCTGGGCTTTACCACAATACTGCAGTGGTGTTTGATTGTGGTGCAATTGCCGGAAAGTATAGAAAGATGCATATTCCTGATGATCCTGGCTTTTATGAGAAGTTTTACTTTACGCCAGGAGACCTTGGCTTTGAGCCGATAGATACAAGTGTGGGTAGGCTTGGTGTGCTTGTCTGCTGGGATCAGTGGTTTCCGGAGGCTGCGCGAATAATGGCGCTAAAGGGGGCAGAGATACTGATATATCCAACAGCAATTGGTTGGTTTGATAGTGATGAAGAGAGCGAGAAGGCAAGGCAGCTTGATGCGTGGGTTACTGTGCAAAGAGGACATGCAATTGCTAATGGGGTGCCGCTTATTAGCGCCAACAGATGTGGTTTCGAGGCTGATAGCAGTGGTGTAATGGATGGTATTCGCTTTTGGGGGAACTCTTTTATCTGTGGAGCGCAGGGGGAGTTTTTGGCAAGAGCGGGTGAGGAAGAGGAGAGTTTGAGTGTAGAGTTGGACTTAAATAGAAGCAAAGAGGTGCGTGATATTTGGCCATTTATGCGTGATAGGCGAGTAGAATATTATGGTTGTTTAGAGAAGATTTATTGCGATGAGTAGAAGCTCGATTTATAAATTTTTGATATTATAAATTAATAATAATTATAAAGGGAGTGTAATGAGTTTAGAGATAACAGGTGTAAAAAAGGGTGAAGCAGTAGCATTTAAAAACCCGCCAAAGGCTTTTTTTGATGCGATTGGTGGAGAAGAGGGAATGAAAAAGCTGATGTATAACTTTTATGATAAGATTTATGAAAGTGATATTGCAAACTTTTTTCCGCAGGATGAGGAGGAGTTTGAAGAGGTAAAGGCGAAGAATACAAAGTTTTTTATCCAAATTTGCGGTGGCCCCAAAGTTTACGAAGAGGCTGGAGAGCAAAATCTTAACGAGTTTATGGTTCGTCTGCATGATGATTTCTCTATTAACGAGAGAGCGAGAGTTGAGTGGTTAGGAACGATGCGAGAGGCGCTTGAGGAGCTAGAGGGTGTGCCGAGTGAACTTATAGAGCAGTTTTGGGATTATCTGGATAAGTTTTCTAAATTAACTGTAAACAGTTTTAGTGACGGAAGTACTTACTATGCCGCGTTTACGCAGGTTAAAGAGATAAAGTAGAGTTTGCTAAATAGAGAATAGTGATTAGCGCAACTGTTCTTTATGGAACTTGCGAGCTAGTCTATTAATATACTACATAGAGCATGCAACTATTTATGGTAAAATAGAGATTATTACTAAAGGTACCCTAGAGAGGTTTGCATGAAGAGAGAGTATATTACTAGAAATATTGCGCTAGATACTGGCGACGCAGAGTTAAAACGAAAAGAGATTAAAGAGTACTTTAACACTACCTATGAACTTTACGAAAAGCTTTTTGAGCTTTTGGCGAGTGATGAAGTTTTTTATGAGCAGCCGGAAGCTCTGCGCCATCCGTTGATTTTCTACTTTGGGCATACTGCTACCTTCTTTATAAATAAGCTGAATGTTTCGAAAATCTATACCAAGCGTGTAAATGACTCTTTTGAGTCTATCTTTGCCATTGGTGTAGATGAGATGAGTTGGGACGACTTGAACCCCAATAACTATGAGTGGCCATCTGTTGAGAGTGTGCGTGCGTATCGTGCAGAAGTAAAAGATATTGTAAATAATATTATCGATAGTATGGATATATCTTTATCAATTGGCTGGGAGAGCCCCTGGTGGGTTATTATGATGGGGATAGAGCATGAGAGGATACATCTTGAGACTTCGAGTGTACTGATTCGGCAGCTAGATATAGAGCATGTAGTGCCAGAACATCCGCTATGGAGTATCTGCGAAGAGTTTAGCACACAGGAGTATCCACAAAACAGGCTTTTGAGTGTGGAGGCAAAAGAGATTGTTTTGGGGCGAGATAGATCCAATCCACGATACTATGGATGGGATAATGAGTTTGGGGAAGAGAAGTTTGCAGTTGCAGCTTTTGAAGCCTCTGAGTTTTTGGTAAGCAACGGGGAGTTTTTAGAGTTTGTTAAAGATGGTGGCTATAGAGAAGAGAGCTACTGGGAGAGCGAGGGGTTGGAGTGGAGAGAGTATAAGGGTGCTGAGCATCCGACTTTTTGGATAAAACGTGATGGTAGATACTTCTATCGGGCGTTAAACAAAGAGTTACCTTTGCCTCTTAATTTTCCGGTGGATGTGAATTATCATGAAGCAAAAGCCTTTTGTAACTGGAAGAGCGCAAAAGAGGGGAGGAGCTTTGATTTGCCAAACGAAGCTCAGTGGCACTCTTTACGGATAGAGAGTGGTGTGAAAGATGAGCCACAGTGGGGCGAAGTAGCCAATGCAAATATTAATCTGGAGCACTTTGCATCGGCTTGTGCAGTAGATAGATTTAAACATGGTAAATTTTTCGATGTTATTGGCAATGTATGGCAGTGGACAAAAACATCAATATATCCATATAACGGATTTGAAGTGCACCCATACTATGATGACTTCTCTGTACCTACATTTGATAGGCGGCATAATATTATTAAAGGTGGCTCGTTTATCTCTACCGGGAACGAGGCACTTGCGCAGAGCAGATATGCATTTCGAAAACACTTTTTTCAGCATGCTGGTTTTCGCTATATCGTAAGCCAAAAAGAGGATGAGAGCCATAAAGATGTTTACGAACGAGACAGTGCGGTTAATCAGTATATTGAGTTTCACTATGGGCAGAATTACTTTGGGGTTTCTAATTTTCCTGAGACACTGGCGAAAAAGGCATTAGCTTATACCAAAAACAGAGGGAAAGCTTTGGATATTGGCTGCTCAGTTGGCAGGGCGAGTTTTGAGTTGGCAAAAGAGTTTAATGAAGTGTGGGGGTTAGATTTTAGTGCACGCTTTATTGGCGTCGCAACTGCGTTACAAGAGTGTGGAGAGGTTTTCTATGAGATACCTGTAGAGGGGGATTTGAAAGAGAATAGAGTATTTGCTCTAGAGAGTATAGGTGTATCTGCAGAGAGTGCAAAGCGGTGTAGATTTTACCAGGCAGATGCAAGTAATTTGAAACCAATCTATAGTGGGTATGACCTTGTTTTGGCGCTTAATTTGATAGATAGGCTTTATGATCCGCAAAAGTTTTTGGATGATATTGTAGCGAGGGTTAACAGTGGTGGTGTTTTAATGCTCGCTTCGCCATATAGCTGGAGCGAAGAGTTTACACCCAAAGAGCG
>JANTGQ010000106.1 GCA_024762845.1 Nitratifractor sp.
TTTGTAGATAAAAAGAACCACCACTTCTTTATGCGAAGTGTTGTCTCCGGAGACTTTGACCCTCAAAGTCTACAAAAGCAGTTAGACAGTCAAATAGACGAAGCGAAAGTTAAAGTTATTACTCCAAGCCAAAACAAGAAAAATATTATTCTAATGGTTACAAAAGAGTCTCATGCGCTTGGCGATCTACTTATACGCCATGTAGATGGAGAGCTAGAAGCTAATATTATTGCTGTCATTGGAAACAGAGAGAACCTTAGAGACTTGGTAGAGAGGTTTGATATACCCTTTATCTGCATAAGTGCCGAAGGTAAAAGTAGAGAAGAGCACGAAGCACTTGTGCTTGAAGAGTTGGCAAAATATAGTTTCGACTACATTGTTTTGGCTAAATATATGCGAATTCTTACCCCCTCTTTTGTAGAGCACTATCCAGGGAAAATAATCAATATTCACCACTCATTTTTACCAGCATTTATTGGTGCAAACCCATATAAGCAAGCGTATGAGCGCGGAGTAAAAATTATAGGTGCAACTGCGCACTTTGTTACAAACGACTTAGACGAAGGTCCAATTATCGCACAAGATGTTATTAGCGTTAACCACCGCTTTGATTGGAAAGATATGCAAAGAGCCGGTCGTGATGTCGAAAAAGTTGTCCTCTCACGTGCACTCAAACTAGTTCTTGAAGATAGAGTATTCGTCTATAACAATAAAACAGTGGTCTTTTAATGTTTAATATAGTGTTAGTAGAACCACAAATCCCGCAAAACACCGGCAGTATCGGGCGAATGTGTGTTAATTTGGGTGCCAAGCTACACTTAATAGAGCCTATGTGCTTCAGTATAGACGAAAAAGCAATCAAAAGAGCAGGGCTTGACTACTGGAAAGAGTTAGACTTAACCGTGTGGGAGAGTTTAGATACCTTCTTAGCCAATAACCCAATAGAGAGAATGCACTTTGCCACTACCAAAGTAGATACCATCTACTGGGATGCCGAATATAAAGAGGGCGACTATATCGTCTTTGGTGCAGAGACAAAAGGTTTGCCAGAAGAGCTTTTAAAGGAGAATCTAGATAAATGTATCACAATCCCAATGGGCGAAAAGGGCAGAAGCCTCAACCTGGCTACAAGTACTGGAATTGTAACATACGAAGCACTCCGACAAATATATGACCAAAGCAGCTTTAATAAAATAAAGATAGATTTCAAGGAGCCAAGTTGAGTTTTTTTGACTATCTCTATATTGTAGCAGCCTTCTTTTTTGCACTTATTACATTTTTAATAATTCTACGCAATTTTCAAAGTAAATTTACCGAAGATGGAGAGCGAAAAGATTTGGTAGAAAAAAGAGACTCCAGAAAAGAGTAGGGTACTCTCTACTCTACAGTTCTGGATTCTCCTGCAAATATATATAACCACTCTCCGCAGTGACAATTATAGTAAATGGTTTAATATTGTTATCTTTAAAGTTAAATGTTATCTTGCAATCTTTAATTACATGTCCACTATAGTTAGGAGTTTTGCTTCTGGTAAAAGACTTAATTGGGCGACCATAGTTATCAAACCCTATATGCTTTGCGCTACTGGACGATTGGGCACTTTTCCATAATTTACAAGCACTGAAATTTACACTTGCAATTCCATATCTTTGGGTTAAAAATATATTTGGACTTACCTGTGCATTGAGTGCATCAGTAGAATTTTTGGGGCAACTCTTTCTTGTATCCCAAAAAGTAAACTTTCCGTTACTTGGATCAATAGCTGTTTCACTTCTATTGATACCGCTATTATAATCTTTATCTGTACCAATTTTATAAAATATGCCGCTTCCACCTTTACAGTTATATATTTCAAACCTCCAAAAAGAGCGTTGCCAATAGGCACTGTCTCGATCATGCTTTTTGTCATGCAAAGCTAAATTTTGTGTATATCGCATCATAGAGAGAATATGGTTAATAGCTTCTGAGCGTGAATCTCTGCTCATCATCTGTGTAGTATAAGTAGCCAATATACCCAATATAACTATCACAACAACAAGCTCTATTAATGTAAATGCTTCTCTTTTCTTTAAGTATTTATAACTTCTCATATCTTTTGCAAGCTCCGTTTATGATATGTCTGCCAAGGAACATACTGCATATATCCATTAAAAAGACTAGGGTGGAAAATATCTCTATACTCAACATAGACATCGATAATTGCACTGAGTGTATCTATATCTGTGTCATTAAGTGTTGCAGCTACTCTTGTACAGTTTGCAACATATCTACTGTTTCCAATATAAGTTATTTTTACCTGTACCCTAAAGCCTTGTCCTTTAGTTGGATCATTTCCAATAGTTGCATTGATATTATCTATACAGACACCAGAGCCAGCCCTGTTGTTTGCACTAATTGCCATAATTGCATACTCTGTATAACTTCTTGCAAGTAGTTGGGCTTGCTCTTTTTTATACTGCAAGCCTCCCTCTTTTACAGTAGCACTGCTTGCAAAAAATATATATGCAGCCACCAAAGAGATGAGCATAATAGTAAAGATAGCTACCAAAAGTGAAAAACCGTTACGCTGTATCATCTGAACACCACTTTCTCTTTACAGATTGAACTTGTTTTGTTAACTCCAAACTTCTCTTGCACACAGAGCTTTATATGCACACGGTTTTGTGTGGCATATGTCTTAAAGACAGTAACATTTTTTACCAAAAGTGCAGATGGGGTATTTGCAGAGTCGTAATCTTCACCCCTCCATGGACGAAAGTTATAACGAAGTTCAAGGTCACATACACCTTTGGCGTCACAATTTGTAGGCACTACGGCATAGGCACTCCAGGCAAGTTTGTAGTGTTCAGTAATTCTATCTATAGCGTTAGAGAGTGTAAACGACCTGTTGCTTTGGCTAAATGCAGATACCAAGCCAACTCCGCTTTTTGAACCCCCTCTATAGCCTATATTGGTATAGTTATAGTTCCCAGGAAAGAAAAGTGCCACCAGAGAGTTTGTAAAATCAACCTTTCCTGCTGATAAATTACCAATTATCTCTTGTGCAAAACTCAAATTTGAGCCTGGTGTCACAATAGTTGTCTGTGTACTAGCAGCAATATTGCAAAAACCACTCCATGCCGGTTGGTTGATAGTCGCAACACCCACACCAGAGAGGTTGGCATGTGCTTCAAAACTATCTACCGCATTCCCAACCCACTCTAAAACATTGTAGTCACTTGGCGCACTGTCGATTGAATCGATAGCATTATTTGTGGCACTTTTTCGCTTTACAACTGTACCATCTATTGCATTCTCCAGCCTGTTAGTAATAGAGTTCAGTGCTGTTTCAACCTTAAGGTTGGCTCTATGGAGCGTATTAACCTGATTATACCCCATATAGGTTTGTGCAATTAAATCACTTGCAAAATAGGAGACAATACCAAGTATCACCATAGTAATAACAAGCTCTATAAGTGTAAAGGCTGAGCGTAGCTGGGTCTTCATTAGTTAAATAACCTCTCTTTTAACTTACTGCTCCCTATATTGCAGGAAAATGCTCTCAAAACAATCTTTTTAGATGGATCATTCGTGCTTTTAAGAGTCACAGTGATTAGTTTAATATTTGTAGATTGCGTCTCTATTTTTGTAGAGTCAAAAGGATTATTAAAAGTTACTGTCTGCTTATTGTAACCATTGTCCGCTTTGTCATTTATATAATTTACCGTAGAGGCTAAAGCAACAGAGATATCTTTATATTCCCCTGCTGCAACACTAGTTGCTTCTCTTTGTACCAAATTTACACTTCTATTATTAAAGTCATCCACATCATCTGGTTCTCCATCGCTCGCCTCTTTTTGCAACGTATCAGATGCACTTAAACGATTTCCCGAGAGATCATTTCTAAAGCGCCTTGGCGTCGTTTGTGCAGAGCCAATACGCCTCCCAAGTAAAATACCGCTACTGTTTAGCTCTTTTAAATTTGCATCCTCTTTTTGTACATAGAGTATAGGGTTTTCATATTTTGGGTCACTACAGTTTTCATCCCAAAAACTCGACATTATCATATTGGCATACGAGCTCGCGTTCGAGACAGACTCTTGCGTAATAACCTCTTTAGAGGCGTTCGATGTTGTCTTAATCAAGTTTGGTACAGAGATAAGTGTAATTGCAATAATTACAATAGAGAAAATCAACTCCAAAAGTGCTATGGCGCTTCGCATCTTTTTCATTACCAGTCTACTTTCTTACTTTTTCTTCCGGTACTATCTACGTTAATAGTATGCCCTGTCTTTCCTTTACCAGACCATGCTGCCGGCGAATTGACAAAGCGTACTTTATAAAGATATTTTGGTGGAATATTACTGTATTGGTTATAGAGTAACCATGGCTCATTACTTATCATAAGAGGGTCAGGTTTAATATACACTGTATATGGCAAATTACTCTGCAACCTATCTAGCGAGATAACTGCAACATCTTTATCAACACCATCAATAAAGTTTTTAATATGTGTAGGTATTACAGAAGCTTTTGCTGCCGGGTCGCTTTGCAGTACCGCTTCGCCCTCGCTATTGCCGTTATGGTTTAATCCAAGCCACCAGTCATATTCGTTTGTTAATCCTTTAGATGTATCTATTCCATACTTTTTGCAGTAATCGAGACTCTTATTGCAAAAGAGCGATACATTAATAGGTGTTGTAACGTTATCTTCATAGATATCATCATAAAAATCAGACTCCGATTTTACTTTCGCAAAGTAGAGCGTTTTTGTACTGTTTAAATCTTTACTGCCACTTGGAGTGTAGTTTGCTTGCATATCAACACTTATTTTTTCACTCAAACTTTTACCACTCATTACTCCATAGTGCAGTTTAAAAGGGTTAATTGGGTTATTATAGGCTCTTTTAAAGTTAAAATATCCGCTAAAGTGCCCGTGTGACGGGGTATAGAAATATCTACTGTCAAAATTGATGTTAATATCTGTTTTATTATACTCTTTAGCTACCACAACACTACTGTCACCCGCAGCTGCATCGTAGATTGCATAATTTAACTCGAGCGGATTACCCAACGAATCATTAAGATCTGCAGGAGTTCTATTATAATCCAAAGAGAGACTCAAACTCTTTGCACTACAACTACTACTGTAGTTACTAAGCTCTTTATCGTTTTTTCCTAGTGCTATAATCTCGCCCGCAACTTTAATTGCCATCACGCTGTCGTTCTGTACTAGAGCAGAAGTAGAGTTAAGGTCATTAATATAAACATAACTGCTTGCTCCATTTGGATTGGCGCTCGCTGTAATAGAGTCAAGAGTAAATCTGTATGGGTGCATCGATAGTGCAAAATCTGGGTAACTGTTTGTCGAACCAGTCTGGGTTAGGCAGCCACGTTTCGCATTTGTATCGCTTCCAAACTGTTCACTGCTACCGCTAACACAATCGCTATGGTTAGGGAAAGGCTTATATTTATACCCCTTATGGTCAACCTCTGTCCACTCTTCATCTTCTATATGCAGTTTATACTTCCCACTGTTGTTGATAATTAAACCATTTT
>JANTGQ010000107.1 GCA_024762845.1 Nitratifractor sp.
CGAAAAGCTGTAGCACTCGAGTGGGATGTACGTATAGTAAACCCAAAAATGCAAAAAGAGTCCACTACTAAAGATAGCATTAAAAGAGTCGCTTTCCATATTGCCGAGCAACTAGGAGAGCGCGCCAAACATGTTTTGGCAAAAAACCTACTGCAGATAGATAATACACAACTCTATATCAGCCGCCCAATGTTCTACTATGGGGCAGAGTTAAATGGTCTCTTCTCCGCGCAGGTTGTCCCCAACGACGAAGAGGTCTCAAGCCAAATGGGTAAAAAGATATTTGCATACATCGACTTTGTAAGAGAGGGCAAAAGAGCAAAACCAATTATGCAGCTAGCAATCGAAACCTTTGGTATCGACTTTATCAAAAAGCAGCAAGAGCTAATCAACAATAACCCAGAACTTTGGAATAAAATCTACGACATCACAACAATCGGTCACGAATTTGGGCACATTTTATGGATAGACAGCGATACCGAAGTTACAATGAACAAAAGTGGGCAATTTAAAAATATAGAAGAGTTCAAAGCAACAAGCGGCGGCTTAATGGCATTTTTCGAAAACGAAGAGCCAACACTTATAGAGCCATTTATAGACGACCTAGTAAGCAGAGCCATAAACCTAATGGCATGGAGAGAGGTAGACGAAGTCCTACCATACTACTGCGAAGGGCTCATACACTTAGAACTCCTCTACGAAAGCGGCGTATTAACTATAGAAAACTCTATGGCAAAAATTGACTACTCCAAATATCCAAGCTGCAAAGCACTCTACAAAGAAGCATATAAAGAGCTAGCCAAAAACTATCTAGAAAAAAACGACGCCGCCCAATTCCTGCAACTCTTTACCCAAAAAGAGCAAAACCACTATATCCCTAAAAACGAGAACCTCATCGACTTTGTCGAAAACTACTACCAAAACTACAAAGCAATAGGCAACAGGGTCGCCAAAGAGTTTTTGTAACCTTAAGAGTCCTCACTCTTCTTTTTCGAACGCTCTTTCTTGCTCGATTGTGAAAAGAGTATCAAGTCATCAGTAGTTTCCACATAGCTGGGGAGTGTCTTAAAGCTCTCTTGCATAATCTCCCACGAACAAAGAGCGTCAGAGTAGGCGCGGTGGTGAGAGATCATATCTATTTTAAGTGTATCACAAAGCCCTAGCAATCCATACTTTTGGCTCTTAATTGTTCGTTTGGCAAGCTCGATTGTACAGAGCCTTGCATTCCCAATACACCCTAAACCAAAACGTTTGAGCGAAGCGCTTAAAAATGTGTAGTCAAAAGCTACATTGTGTGCTACAAAAACAGCGTCACCCATAAAGTTTTTTAGCATCATCAACGCCTGTTTTCGGCTAGGGGCTCCTACTAAATCTTTAAGCTCAATACCAGTTAGCTCAATAATATTCTGTGGCAGGTAGGCACACGCAACAAATGTCTCAAGCCTATCGATAATTTCACCATTTTTAATCTTTACTGCACCAATCTCAATAACTTGCGAAGTACCGGGCTTGGAGCCATTGGTCTCTATATCTACAACCACATACTCCTGCTCTTTGTAAGAGGTGTGCATAGGCTTATAGTAATAGCCGTTAAGCCGCTCCTCCATCGGGTAGCCCGAGGCTTGTACGAGCATCGCTATTGTTGCGGCGTCTTCACTAAGCGTGGTATATTTTTTTGCCATACTGTAGAAAGTTTGGTAATCTAAAAAACCTCTGTTTTTACGAAATGTTGTTGTTAGGGGCTCAAAGAGCGCTTGCATTTTTTATAAACTCTTTCACTTTTTTATAATCTTTCTTCCCTTTACTCGCTTCTACGCCGCTGCTTACATCTACACCATAGAAGCCAAAACCTTTTAGGGACTCTAAATTATCAGGGGTTAAACCACCCGCAATTACTATTTGCGAACAATCCACACCCCTAAACCACTCCAAATTCAAACGCTTGCCGCTCCCACCATACGCTTCGGAGTAAGCATCAACAAGGCGGTAGCCCTCAAACCTAAATATATCCTCTTGCGAAGTTGCCCGAATTACAGGCAGACTCTTTACCTCTAAAGAGTCTATAAAACTCTGCTCTACATCAAAATGTATCTGAGCAATATCGATCAGACTCTCTTTAACTCCAGCCTCTATCTGCTCTTTACTCGCCTCTACAAAGAGTCCGACTTTCGTAATAAACGGCGGCAGTTTCTCGATAATTCTTGCTGTTGCAGAGTACTCTATATAACGCGGTGACTTCTCGTAAAATACAAAACCCAAGGCATCTGCACCCGCTTCGCAGGCATACATAGCATCATCGTAATTAGTTATTCCACAAATTTTTACTCTCATCTACGCTGTACCTTTTTAGCAGAATAAGCAACTAAGCTGATACCAACATTTTGAGCACTATCAACATATAGATACAAAATTAGACTTTCAAACTCTCAATTGCTGCGGCAACACCTTGTGGATGCTTATAGACATAACTACCAGCTACTACAACATCTACCCCGGCTTTTTTTAACTCCTGAATATTTTGGTCACTCACACCCCCGTCTACCTCTATAAGGCACTGCGGATTGCGGCGCAAAATAAGATCTTTCAGGCGCACCGCTCGCTCAACAACAGACGGAATAAACTTTTGCCCTCCAAACCCTGGATTTACACTCATCAAAAGTACCATATCCACATACTCCAACAGATACTCCACCGACTCTATAGGCGTATGCGGATTCAAAACAACAGCCGGTCTAATACCTAGTTCTCTAATCTTGTTTGCCACTCTGTTTGCATGCTTTTCGCTCTCGATATGAAACGATATAAACTCCGGTTTCAAAGGGGCAAAGAGGTCGATAAAAAAGTTATTATCCTCTACCATCAAATGTATATCCAAAGGCTTCGTTGCCGCCTTTGCAACAGCCTCTACAACCACTGGACCAATTGTCATATTTGGAACAAAATGCCCATCCATCACATCTACATGCACATAGTCACACCCACCCTGGCAAATAGCCTCTACATCTCTTGCCAAGTTACCAAAATCTGCCGAAAGAATACTCGGAGCCACCAACATACACAGCCTTCTCGTATAGTTTTTTTGATTATACCTAAATTAGCCTCTATCTTTTAAATAGTAGCGCTCAAAAATCAACACTTATCACTGCTTTAAGCGGCAAATATGAGCAAAATATATTCATTTTGTCATATTTTTTTAGACTATTCATAAAATATTCTATCATTACTTTAATAATATATAACTATCTAAAAAAGGCAAGATAATGAAAAACATTACCATTATATCTCTACTTATTTTTCTACTTCTCACCCATCTATCTGCGAACAAACTAGAAGATAATGCTTTTAAAGAGTATAAAAACAAAAACTACACTATAGCCTTTGTACTCTATACAAAAGCTGCATCAAAAAAGAGTCTCAAGTCTCTTTTAATGTTAGGTCTCTTTTTCGAAAAAGGGCTTGGCGTAAAAGAAGATAGAGCAAAAGCGATAAAGTTTTATAAACTCGTCTTAAAAAACTCAAGCAATATAAAAGAGATGCTAAAAGATGAGAAAAAAAGTAAAATAGCAATCACTGCACTCAAGAGACTCGCAAAACTTACCGGAAGTAAAAAATATGAGTACTTGGCAAATAAATTTACGAAAATAAAAGAGAGTATTCAACAAGAAGAAGACCCACTCTTTGGTGATGGTTCTACCCTTGTAGATGACTTCTTTATCCTCTGCCCCTTTGCTGCTCTTGTTGCACCAGAAGATAGAGAGGGCATAGAGAGCTTCGATTGTGCCCTTTTCGAAAACTTCCCTAAAAAGATGGTACTCTTTATGAGACTGCGAAGATTACGTTTAGAAGCACTCTCTAGTGATTCAAAAAATTTGCTCCCGCAGATTAAAAAGCTTAATGCAAAAATTGCAGTAACCATACAACCTATGATAAACTATCTCCAGCAAGAGGCAGTAAAATGCTACCAAAACAGTGAAGAGAGTGGTGATATTAGAGCCTGTGACTACGACTATCTTTTAAAAAGCGACCCACTTTTGTTTGATAATGCTGCGTACAAAATGGAGCAGGCAGAAAAAAAACACCACATTAAAAGCCATAAACTCGATATCTTTGAAAAAAATGACCTTATAAATGAACTAATATCCAATATTTCTCAACACAAATATGGCAAACCGTGGAGAAATATGGTAAAATAGAAGAAGCAGTAAAAGGAGACACCATAGATTTATTTTCAATTTTTCTTATTATTTTTATATTTGTTGCAGGGATAGTAGGCTACTCCTTCTACCTAAAAGAGAAAAATGTAGAACTCTCAAAAGCAAACGAAGGTATATGCCCAAAGTGTAACCAAAAAACTATAGACCTCGTAGATGTAAGAGGCAGCGGCTGCTCTCCAAAGATAATCACCTACAGATGCCACAACTGCGGATACGAAAACAGCTTTACAGAGCAGTCAGGCTGCTCTATTTAGTAGAACATTCTGTCCATACAGATAATCAATATAAAAAAACAGATATGTCTAACTCTCCAAATAAACCAATAGCAAACCACGCAGGAGTCTACTATCCAGCGTCAAAAGAGGAGCTAGAGAAACTCTTTACCCTCTTTAACTTCTCTCTAGATAACGCAGAAGACGCCAAACAAAGACTTCAACTAAATCCCAGGGCTATAATTGCTCCACACGGCGAATACTACGCCAGTGGCTTCAGCGCAAACATTGCCCACAGACTCTTGGCAAAACAGAACCCCAAAAGAGTTGTAGTTATAGGTCCAGCCCAAAACAAAAGCTTTCAGGGAATAAGCGGAAGTTTTTTCAACAGCTACAACACCCCTCTAGGAGATCTAACGATAGACAGAGCCTACCTAAACGTTATAGCCAGCAACTTTAATATAACTTTCAACGACTCTCTACACCAAAACGAACACAGCACCGAACTACAGATGCCCTTTATCGCATACTATCAACCCCAAGTACCCGTTATTGAGTTCCTCTACAACAACTGCGACCCACAACTTTTAGAGAACTTAATCCAATGGTTGCTAGAAGACACTTTAACCGCTGTCGTCATAAGCAGCAACCTAAGCCACAATGTCTCACCCCAATTAGCAAATGCCCTAGACTCAATCACTATCAACGCCATAGCAAACCAGAACACCGCCATCTTACAAGAGTGCGAAGCCAGCGGCTTAGAAGCCATCTCTGCTCTCATAAAGGCTTCAAACACCCTCAACCTACAAAGCCACATACTAGACTACCGCACTACGGCAGATGCAATAAAAGATCTAAAAAAGGTTATTGGGTTTACAAGTGCTGCTTTTACTAAAGCTTTATAACGCCGCGCTTTGCGGCAATTTTGTAGCGCGGCGCAAAAAATTGTCCGACAACAGCGCTTTGTTATACGATCTTCACAGGCCAATTTGATTTTCAATATATGACTGAAGAACACCTGCAGCCACATCACCAATCTTGCTGCCAACCGAAATCAAAAAACCTTTCAGCCGATGTTTTGCTGTAATTCTA
>JANTGQ010000108.1 GCA_024762845.1 Nitratifractor sp.
GAGCACGAAGAGATGATGCGTACATTCAACATGGGTGTTGGTATGGTATGGGCAGTTGACGCCAAAGATGTCGATGCTATTGTAGAGTCTACTGATGCATATGTAATTGGTCATTTAGAGAACGGAGAGAGAGAAGTAGTTTTCGTTTAAGTTTTTCTCTCCCACAATAAGACTAACAAATAAGGGATAATGCTATGCGACTACTTCTCCTCTTTGCTTCACTACTTTTAATAAATGGCTGCGGGGGTGGAAGCACAGGTAGTTCAGATAGCAGTTCTTCAACAGACTTTAAGCCTGTTGAAGCGAGTTATTCGCTTACAAATACCAACTCGATAGCGACTATCCAAAATGTTACCAATGCAACACTACATATCGATTTAGGTGATACACCCAAAAGCCTCTACCTTGTAACTACCAGCCACTTTGATAATCAAACAATATCGATAAATGGAAGTAGCTCAAATAGGGTTATGAATGAAAATAGTTTCTCGAAGAGTGCTGAGAGTAGCCAAAAGAGTGATCTTCTTCAAAGAGTTGACTCTTTTAATGAAAAAACTTTTAAACTTTTGCGTGCTTCTAGCAGTGGTGCTGAGAGCCTCCAAAAAAACAAGCGTTCAAGCGATAATAGCGAAGGTGCAACGTCACAGTTTTGTGTAGATATGGATAGTAGTTATAGCTGTACTCGTCAAATCTCTGCAACTGCGGTGCGTGTAAAGAGTAAAATAGCGACGGCACAGGGTACAAAAACATTGGTAGTGTGGCTGCAAGATGGTCTTAGTATAAAAAGCAGTGCGCTCGATGACTTGAGCCGTATTTTTCTTGAACCCGGGATGGGTAACGATATTTACGACTGGGAGACAGATATCTACTCCAAAGAGTGGGGAGACGATGCACAAAGCACTGATAGTAACCTCATCAGCGATGCGAGCACTGTAGATATTTTGGTTTATAATATGAACAGCTCAGGGATAGCCGGTTTCTTTTGGCCAAAAGATAACTTTAAAAAGAGTTTTATTGCGGCTTCAAATGAAAAGATTATGTTCTATATAAACGCCCAACTCTTGGCAGCAGATGAGAAAGAGACCTTTACAACACTCGACCATGAGTTCCAGCATATGATTCACTTCTACCAACGTGCTGTACTCAAAGATATACATGATGATACCTGGTTTAACGAGATGATGTCAGAGACTACAGAGGATCTTCTAGCTACAAAAATTGGATACAAGGGACCTAGAAATGTAGACCCTAATGATGGCAGTGCAGGAAGTGCCAATAACGATGGGGGGCGATTCCCAGCATTTAATGCAGATAACACTCTCTCTATAACAAGCTGGGGTAACAGTGTAGCACACTACGGTAAAGTAAGCTCTTTTGGAACTTTTTTACTTCGAAACTATGGAGGTGCAACCCTTTTACATAAACTTATGAGCAGCAGTAGTTACGATAAAAAAGCCCTTCTAGAAGCAACAGGAGAGAGTGATTTACATAAGCTTGTAAATAACTGGGGGAGCGCTGTTATTCTCTCCGATCAGACATCTATAGAGGGGAACCTACGATACAACAGTGGAACTTTTTTTAATACCTCTTATGCAGGCGAGAGTTACACGCTTGGTTCAATTAACTTCTTCAACTATACAACTGCTCCAAAATTCAGAAACAGCGGTACAATAGATAACTATGCAAATCTCTACAGTAAAATTGGTGAAAATCTTAGCGGTAGTGTCAACCTTACTGTAAACGCTCCAAAGGGTGCAATAATCACTCTTATTGCAAAGTAGTCTTAAGAGCTCTTCTAAGAGCTTCGTTAAATCTGGGTTAAATCTTTATAAGCTAAAAACTCTCTAAAAACTCCAAAAAAATAGTTGCACAATAAGTGTAATATTTAAAACTGCCATATTTTGAGTGTAGTTTCTATTATTTCCATATAATTACTCTACAAACAAATATTTAACCCAGGTTACACAATAGAGATCGTAGAAGCTGCCGAGTCTTGTACTATGGACATTCACTTGGCACATCTCTTGAGATTCTATTGAATAGTCTGAGTTTAGAGGAGTTAAGTTTATAATGCGCTTTGGCAATCTTTTACTTGTTTTACTGTTGCACACTTTGCTATACGGTAGTCTATTGCATGCTTTAGAGAGTAATCAGACAAATAGTTCGATTACTCTACTACCTCAAAGCAAAATTATATCGGCACATGATATTTTTGATATCAACAGCACTACCAGCCGAGCAAATTTTAAATCCACTAATAAAAAGAGCCTCTTATTTGCAAAGAGTAGAGAGAATATATGGGTAGAACTAAATTTTAATACAAGAGGTTTTGAAGAGCCGCTACTCTACTTGGATTCTCCGCTTTTTAGTAAACTGAAAATATACGATAGCAATGGCCTACTTCTTCGTGACCTCAGCTACTCCAAGCGTCAACAGGTGACTCTTTTGCCATATTTCAGACTACAAAAGAACTCTACTATAAAACTCTACCTCCAACTGCAATCACGATTTATGCCTGTCGTTACTGGAGTTAACTTAACGACTAAAGCGAAGTTCTTACAACACGATTCAGAGACAAAGTTTTACAATACTCTCACTTTAGGGATAGTTGCAGTACTGCTGCTCTTTTTGCTTCTCTACCTCTACTACAGCAAAAAAATAGAACTCCTCTATCTTATTGTATTTATACTCTCTGTACTCTACTTCCAACTCACCTATTCAGGCTTTACTCAGATATTGACAAACCACTACTATGCGCTTTTGGATCTCTCTATTAGTAGTGTAAAGATAAATTTGATTGCGATATCACTCTTTCTATATAGTGTAAGCTTGTTAAATATAGGCAAAAAGAGTCGTTTGTACTTTACTATAAAGCTATTCGCATTTATATCTTTTGTAGAGATTTTTATTGTCGGTTTTATAAATATGAATCCATACTACGCTATTATACCTCTACTGGCAATGCTATTTTTTGCAATTTTAGCGCTACTAAAAGTTATACTCAGCTCTAAACGAATTGAGCTTCTTTTTACCCTGCTAGGTTATCTCTTACTGTTAACACAGTTTTCTACTCTTGCGTTTGCACCTTTACAGGAGTTTCTCGTTAATAGTGGGCTACAGAGATATTTTTCTCTCTTTACAGCACTCTCTCTGCTTCTTATTACCATGAGTTATATTCTCAACTTTATACGTAAACAGCAGTGCGATTTAAATCTGCTAATCTCCAGTCATGAGCGAAAATTTTTGCTCGATAATATGCTAAAAAGCAAAAAAGAGGAGTTGGACGCCCTTAATAAATCAAAAGAGCTTCTTACTCATAATATCCATACAATTATCGATAATAATCTTAGTAAAATTGTTAACTCTATCCAGACTCAAGAGAGTTGCGAAAATCTTTCGCAACTCTCTACACAACTTGCTACGACCGAGCAGAGAATGCAAGCTACATCGATCTGCTATACCCATATGCTCAGCAAAAAAGATTTAGCCAATATAGAGATGCAGAGTGTCATCGAAGATATTATAGCGCATATAGAAACGCTCTACAGCCAAGAGGAGTGCCGAACTGATATTCATAAAGATATAGATGCAACCTTGGCCATAAATGATGCAGTAATGGCATCTACAGCAATTAGTGAATTTTTGATGGATAGCTTTAAGAATGCTTGTGAACATAACATACCATTAAGAGTTTCGATATCGCTCCACAATAGTAAAACAAGCTATAAACTCAAGATTAAAGAGTTCTCCAAAGAGGAGCAAGCTTTAGCCACTACACCGCTTCAGAAACTAAAAGAGAAGCTTCAGCAGCTACGATTGGGTGGCAAAAAGTTGGTACAGCAGTAATAGACTTCTACTGCGCAACTCTTTTGTCTCCCTCTATCCACTCTCTAAATCGATATTTTGGATCATCTTTCACTTTTACAAAGTAGAGCTTTCCACTATGTCGCCAGGCATCAAGCACTACACCATCTTGAAAGGGCACCCCTTTGGAGAGTACAACAATAACATTATGCTCGTTAAGTGCATCTGCATTTGCACGACCCCACTTAAACTGAAAACTCTTAAAGTGTCGCGAGCGAATTTCGACCATTAAATCATCTACAAAATCGTAACAGAGACCCTTTTCTCGTTCTCCTGTGTTTACCAAAAAGTTATGGTAACTTGGTGGCGAAACAAGATCATAACGATTTGCAAGTACTTTTGAGTATGTAACAGCAAGTGTAGCCAACTCTTTTGACTCTTGTTTATCTTTTGAGATCTCCTCTAGTATCTTGCCTAAAGACTCTATAGGTGCTCTGTCACTTTGTTCGTGTAGAGTGTTGTAGTGGACTGATGTACACCCTGCCAAAAATAGTGTTACAACAAAAAGAAAAAAGATTCTTCGCACTAAGACTCCTTCGTAAGAATCGCCAAGATAGTTGTCTCATCTTAACGCATTTTTAGTATAATTATAACCAAGTAAATAGAGTTCTTGCATAACTTTATCCCGGATTTTGCATTAGAGTCGCTAGAAAAGCATTAAGTGCTTGTGTTATGGGTGTTTGCAAAAAATTTTGCACGTTTGGATTCCCAAGGCTCTAAGGTTAACCCATAGGTTCATCGATGGTTTTTTTGCAAGTCTGGATTCCCTGCGGTCATGTAAATGCCCATAGTGCAATGACTAATGCGGCTTCTGTGATTTCTATTGCAAAATCCGGGTTTATGTTTTACAAGAACTCTAATCAAAGACCAGGGAGAATTTTTGCGACTACTCATACTTTTATCTTTTTTAACACTATCACTCTTTGCACAATTGAATGACAATGAAATTAAACATGCAATTATAAAAATCTACACTTCATCGAAAAAACCAAGTTACAAAAAACCGTGGCTAAGTACCACACGACGCTCAAGTGGAAGCGGTGCCTATATAGGGAATAACCTAATATTGACAAACGCCCATGTTGTAGCAAACGCTACCTATCTTGAAGTCCAAAAGTATGGCTCTGTAACGCGCTATATTGCAAAAGTTGTTGCTGTCTCTCATCAACTCGACTTAGCTCTCATTACACTCAAGAAAAAAGAGTTTTTTAAAGATATAAAACCACTCAGTATCGGTAAGCTCCCCTTTAGTGAAGAGAAGATATTTGTCTACGGCTACCCAATGGGCGGCAAGACGCTTAGTGTTACCTCGGGTGTTGTCTCGCGTATTGAGCACCAAACCTATGTGCATAGCAACGAGAAGTTTCTCTCTCTGCAGGTAGATGCAGCCATCAACCCCGGAAACAGTGGTGGTCCGGCAATTAGCAAAGGTAAAATTGTAGGTGTTGTAATGCAAGGGATGACACTGAGCCAGAGCATTGGGTATCTTGTTCCAACTGTGATGATAAAACACTTTCTAAACGATTGGCAAGATGGCAAAGTTGATGGCGTACCTAGTTTAAATATCTTTAGTGCAAAACTTGAAGACCCGGCAAGTAAAGAGTATTTTGGGCTTAAAGAGTCTCAAAGCGGTATTTTGGT
>JANTGQ010000109.1 GCA_024762845.1 Nitratifractor sp.
CAATGGCAGCCTGCATAGATGGGTTTGCCAGACTCCAGTATGCCAAAATATCGGGTTGCGATGCAAATGTAAACCCTGCTTGCTCTATTACCGCTTGATACTCTTGCTCTTTGGCGAGGTCGCGTATAATTTGTATGGTTTTCTCTTTTTCAACAGTTGTTGCAACTGAACCTTTTGTATCTGCGGCTACCCTATGCGAATCGTAAAGAAAACTCAGCTTCATAAGATGAATGGTTCTGTTCTCCTCTCTTCTACCATAGAGATGAAGATGCGGCTTAGGTGTCGCCTCTACACGCTCTATCTCAAATGTAGAGGGAAGCGGAAACTCAACTTCCGGTAACTCTTGTATTACTTTTTGTATCACACTTGGCAAGCTTGTATTTGGAAGTTCGGGAGCATTGCTCAAGAGCTCTAAAGTCTCCGGGGCATAGGGTGTCTCTACTTCATATAAGAGGTTTTTAGTAGTGTCTATACACAAAGGCGGAATTGTTGCAGAGATAAGATACTCATCATCACTCAAATTTGAGATTAATTGGCTCTTCTCCTCCCCCTCTTGCCAGGAAAATGTGAGCACCTTGGGTGTTGGAGTGTATTTTAAAGGCTCCATATTCGATTGAAAATAGCATCTATTTGTCTTGAGCAATCTTCGTAATACCATTGCACCATATTCGCCAGCAAAAACTATAGATTTCGAATAGCGATGCCGACTATTTAATAGACTTAATAGTAAGGAAGCAATTTTTTGTCAATGTCGTTTATATAGCTCCTCCACTCATAGTCGATAAAGAGATTCTCTCTTGAGACCAAGGTACCTTTGGAGATACCCCCTCTTTTGAGTCTTTTGGCTCTATAAAACTCAAGGTCACTATTGTCATAATTGCGATACTCAAAGAGCCGGTAAAGCAAAAATTCATCTTGGGGCTCTTCTTTTAAATGAATATTTGCTTCTTTTGTTGTTTCTATAAATTTATTTAACCATGTTTGGGCTTCTCTATTAAGCATCTTTTGTTCTCTAGCAACATTTGGAGTTGATTGCTGCTCTTTCATTACCTTAAAAAGAACTGCCGCTACATGTTTACAATTGTACCCCACAGGGCAACTACACTCCCCCTCTATTTCGCTGCCATCTCCATTTGGCAATACAATCTTCTGTTCATAAATAGTACTGCCTCGCACTCTCGAAAAAATAATTATCTCTGATGCAAAAAGCGTATTGGCTGTTTTATTATAGATTGTAATTTCAAGTACTTTTTTATCTGTGTAGTAGGCTAAACCTCTATTTATGGTTTGTTGGTCAAAGTTCTCTTGAATGTTACTGATAGTTATTTGTATATTGCTCATAAAAGTCGCCTAAAGTTTAAATTACCAATAATAGTGAAAAATTGTTTTAAAAGACGTTAAACACGGATTATACATTAGAGATTACTAAACTTTACACAAACCATTGCGCTGTGGGCACTTACGAAGAAACCATCGATACTCCTATAGTGCACCTTAAGTTTTCCGTAAATACCTACAGCGCAAGCGTTTGGCAGATTTCATATAATTCTAATGCGAAATCTGGGTTAAAGATAGAGTTCACAAGAGCACTAAGCGAAAAATAGTGATTAATGGCTCTTTATTTCATGCTATAATATAGTAATATCTCTGAGAACCCGAAAGAATAAACCTGGATTGGCAACAGAATCTGGGATAAACCCGGATTAAATAGAAAAATAGGAGTATAGTATGAATTCAGATGCAATAAAAGGAGTATTGTGTGATATTGGCGGAGTTTTGTATGTAGGCGAGCATGTAATTGATGGTGCTCTTGAGGCAATTAAGATGCTCAAACAGCGCTATCCGGTGCGTTTTATAACCAACACTACGCAAAAAACGGCACAGAGTGTCGTAAGAAAGTTACAAGAGTTTGGGTTTGCTATTGAACCACACGAAGTTATCACCGCACTCGATATTACCAAACGCTTTTTGACAAAAGATAACGCTTCAGCAGAGTTTTTGCTTACAAATGAGGCAAAAGGATTTTTTAGCGACTTAGAGGGTCTGCGCAAGCGCTATGTAGTAGTGGGTGATGCACAGGAGAACTTTAACTACAAAAATCTCAACACTGCCTTTAGAGCTCTTCTAGATGGTGCTCAGCTTGTAGCGGTTGCAAAGAATAGATACTTTAAAGACTCTGATGGCAAACTAAGTATGGATGCCGGAGGATTTGTAGCAGCATTAGAGTACGCCAGCTCCAAAGAGTCTTTGATTATTGGCAAACCAAGCCAGGCATTTTACCACCTAGCATGTGAAGATATGGGTATAAACCCTAATGAGGCAGTAATGATAGGCGACGATATCGAAAGTGACATCCTTGGAGCCCAACAGAGCGGCATTAAGGCTGTTTTGGTACAAAGCGGCAAGTTTGCAACGACAGACCTGGAGAAGGGGATAACCCCAGATGCTACAATAGAGTCTATTGCAGAGATTAACACCATACTGCCATAAAGCTCTTTTCTATTTTTGAAACCATATTTTTAACCCAGATTTCGCATTAGAATTGCTTGAAATCTGTCAAGCGCTTGTGCTTTGGGTATTTGTGGAAAACTGTGCAAGTGTGGATTCCCAAGGCTCTAAGGTGCGCCCGTAGGTGCATCTATGGCTTCTTCGTAAGTGCCCACAGCGCAATGGTTTGTGCAGAGGTGAGTAATCTCTAATGCGAAATCTGGGTTTAACACTCACTTAACAAAACTTCTTTATAATTTGGAATATTTATATTTGGAGGTTATATAATGGTAAAGGTTTTAACGCTGCTGCTTGCACTCTTTTTGACAGGTAGTTTTGCGGTTGCGGATTCGAATGCTCAAATGCCAACATTTAAAGCGGGGATGCAGATGCCGAAGAATTTTAGAATGGCTCCTAAAAATAAAGCGGAAAATCTGCAAGAGGGTGAGCATAGAGACTACTGCCCAAAATGTGGTATGACACTACATATGTTCTACAGAACAAATCACGCTGCAACTGTCAATGGTAAAGTAAAGCAGTACTGCTCTCTCTATTGCCTTATAGATGATATAAACAGTGGTGCAAAGGTGAGCCATATTAAAGTTGTTGACAATACAACATTAAAATTTATTTCGGCAAAGGGTGCATGGTATGTTGTAGGTTCAAAGAAACCGGCAACCATGAGCCAGACAAGCCACTACGCTTTTGGAACCAAAGAGGCTGCAGAGCAGTTTGCAAAAAAGTTTGGCGGGAAAGTGATGGATTTTGAGTCAACACTTGCCAAGGCAAAAGCTGATTACAAAAACGATACATCTAAAAAGAAGATGAGACAGGCAAAAGCTGCTAAAATTGGCGAAAAAATATATAAATCTAAGTGTCAAGTAATTGATAAAAAGTTTACAACAGCTGCAGAGGCAAAAGCCTATATTGTCAAAAACAATAGCTGCAAAGGTTTAAAAGGAAAACCACTACAGATGGTGGCACTTTACCTAATATCTAAATAGATTCTCTTTTAGATTTACTAGACTCTCATACGAGAGTCTGTGGCTTTTTCTATTTGGGCAAGGGGATCAGAGTAACAGTTATCCTCCGCTTGCCTAAATAGAAGAGGCTTTAAATCTACCTACAAATATTACATATTGTAAGATTTTATCGATACTCCTACAACCCTATGCTACCATAAAAACAAAAAAGGTAGCATATGAAATATATAATTATGATATTAGCCGCTGTTGCGCTCATTGTAGGGTGTAGCAGCAGTGCAAAGTATAGTCAAACAAAAAGTCACACTTTTGAGCGTGGTGCTCTTGTAGGCAGCTGGCACTCCAACGGAAAGCGATACAACCGTGGTAATCTACAGATTCAAGAGATCAGAAAAGAGCAATTCTTTCAAAATGGGCAGCTGCTTAGTAGTAAGTGGTTTCGATTTAAAGATAGAGCCGGAAGAGATTTAGGAGAGTATTATATAACCAAGCTATTTAGATGGCAGCGCAGAGGCAATAGAGTTATTGCCAAGTTTAATAGATGCAGTGTAGGTGTAGTCAAGGGGCTTAGAGCCTCAAACTTAGGCTATGCAAAACTGCAACAACAGTGTAAACACTCTTTAAGGTTCAAAGGAAAAACCACTCTAAAACGCTTAAAATTTATTACCAGTAAAGATATCTCTCTTGGAGGAGTAAACTACCATAAGGAGTAGTTTACTCCTCCTCTTTTGCGAAACTCTTAACACACCAACCAATTCTCCATTTTGAAAACATCTTCAGTTACAGGCATCCCTTTCCAGCCGTTACTTTGTAGATACATCATTTTAGAGCCAAAGTATCCTATTATATACTTCTCTTTGTAGATGGGGAATGTCCCGTTGTGAAACATTGCAAAGATATCACTATAACTTTTAGGGTTTTCATAGTAGCGAAAATCAAAACTATGCAGCGACTCAATAGCACTTAAGAGCATCTCGTTTTTTAACTGGTAGGAGCTTAGGGTATAGTAAGGTGGCGTAGTAACTGCGGGGTCTTCTAGTAAGTCGTTTATATAAAGGCGCTCTTTTGTTTTGGGAAACATTGTTAAGTTATATACTTAATCGATAGAGTGAAAGTAGAAATGTATATGATTTTTTGGATATTTTCTTAATGTATATATAGAGCTGCATCTGTGACCTCATCCGTTTTTGGAAAAAGATTATACAGTAACTCTATTAGAGGTTCCCTAAATTACTGCTAAGAGAGCTCTCTTAGCAAAACACTATTGTTAAAACTCTCCGCTTGCAGCTTTGTCCATCATTGTATAGATAGTCTTCTTAACCTGATTACCATACTCTAACATTTTTGGCGGGAGCGGTTGTCCACCATGTATCATCATATCCAAATCGAGTGTATAGAGCCAGTATGCACCTTTATCATCTTCCATAATTACAATACGGCAAGGCAAATAGGCTCCATACGCCATAGAGAATTTAACCATCTCAATAGCAATCATTGGGTTACAGAAAGACAATACTCGCACATAGCGCTGTTTCTTACCAGTTCTAGCCTCGACCTCTTTTGAGAGCGGCAAGTCTCCAACAGGCTTAATACCCATCTCGGTTGCTACTGAGTTCAACGACTCTACCAACTCATCTGGTTTTATCCCTTCAGCTACTTTGACCTTACGAACTGTTGCTTTTGCAATATCTCCTGTCTCTAAAAGAGTTTTTGCCATATGGCTATAGACATCTTTAGACTTTGGATCTAGCTTTGCAATACCCCCTATATTGAGTGTTGCAAATGCATACAATGCTGCTGCAACAACAATTGCACCTATGAGCATCAAAATTACTTTAATAAACTTCATACCTTCCCTTTATAAAAAATTAGCAGATTCTCTCTCTGACTTTTTAATAATATCATATTATTTATAATCATAACTATATTTTATATATTAATATAACTATTAAGATTTATCTGTTACTATCTGAAATAGTTATGAAAGCGTAAAAATATGTTAAGTTATAATTATTATTACAC